>NZ_JADPIU010000074.1:0-116936 GCF_023073075.1 Bradyrhizobium sp. 61
GCATGGACTTGGCCTCCCACGCTGCCAAATCCCTGCACTATGATGTGTCGGCTATGTCCCCGAACACCCGTCGGTCATGTCCCCGGGCTGAACACTTGACCGGGCGATCCAGTATTCCAGAGGCGGTTGTGATTGAGCCGAGAAGCCGCGGCGTACTGGATTCCCCGCTTTCGCGGGGAATGACACCGTTGGTGCTGCAAGAGCAGCACCCCCCTCACCCCGCCTTCCCCAGATGCTCCAGCGCGTCCTCCGCGCGCAGCGGCACGCGCGAGGCCTCGTTGTTGAGGTCGACGAGCTGCACCAAAAGCCCCATCAGCGCCTTGCGGTCGGCGGGTTTCAGCGGCTCCAGCATGCGCGCCTGGGCGCGCTCGACGGCGGGGATGATCTCGCGCAGGATCGCGGCGCCTGATTTCGTCAGATAGAGCAGCTTGATCCGCTTGTCTTCGGGTGCCGGCTTGCGCTCGATAAAATCCTTGGCCTGCAGCCGCTCGATCACGCTTCCAAGGGTTGAGCGGTCGAAGGCGATCACCGCCGACAGCCGCGTTGCGTCGATGCCGGGATGGGTGTGGATCGCGATCAGTGCGGCGTATTGCACCGGGGTGAGATCGAACGCCTTGCACTCCTCCATGAAGATCGAGACTGCGATCTGCTGCATGCGCCGGAACAGATAGCCCGGCGCGGCATAGACCGCGTCGATCGTGATCGGAGGGGCGGGCTTACTCGGCATCGGGCTGCTTCTCCGGGGCGGCGCTTGCAAAGGCCGGCAGTGCCTTTGCCGCAGCCTCCGCCTTCAGCAGCCGCGGATAGGCCGACACATCGACGCCGAAGCGGCGGGCATTGGCGAGCTGCGGCACCAGGCAGAGATCGGCGAGCGTCGGCCCATCGCCGAAGCAGAACGGCCCCGCCTCGTCTTTGATCAGCGTCTCGCAGGCCGACAGCCCCTCGCGGTTGACCCACGCCGCCCAGTCCTGGACCTTCTCCTCGGCGAGCCCAAGCTCGCGCAGCCGCGCCAGCACCTTCAAATTCTGCACCGGGTGGGTGTCGCAGGCGATCGCCAGCGCGAACGCCCTCACCTTGGCGCGTGGCAGCGGATCCTTCGGCAGCAGCGGCGGATTGGGATGCGTCTCGTCGAGCCATTCGATGATGGCGACCGATTGGGTCAGTACCGCTCCCGCATCGTTCTCCAGCGTCGGCACCAGCCCTTGCGGATTGATGGCGAGATAGGCGGGCGCGCATTGCTCGCCCTTGCGAAGATGATGCGGCAGGTGCTGGGCGCCGAGGCCCTTGAGGTTCAGCGCGATCCGCACCCGATAGGCGGCGCTGGAGCGGAAATAGCCGTGCAGCTTCATCGGAACCCTCCCTTTTATTTTCCGTCATTCCGGGGCTCGCGAAGCGAGAGCCCGGAATGACGACGACCTTGTATGCCGTCCATCACATTGACGCTACCTAGATCGTCAGTATACTGTCAATCAACAAAACGAACGGGAGCCGCACCATGGAAGCCGTGACCAAGACGCCGGAACGCGAGGCGTTCTACAAGAAGATCGACGGCGAAAACCTCACCGCGCTGTGGACGGTGATGGGCGATTTGATCACGCCGGAGCCGAGGAGCGCCTGCCGGCCGCATCTGTGGAAATTCGACGTCATCCGCGACTACATGACCGAAGCAGGCCGACTGATCACCGCCAAGGAAGCGGAACGGCGCGTGCTGGTGCTGGAGAACCCCGGCCTGCGCGGCCAGTCGAAAATCACGACCTCGCTCTATGCCGGCGTGCAGATGGTGGTGCCCGGCGACGTCGCGCCCGCACACCGCCACAGCCAGTCGGCGCTGCGCTTCGTGCTCGAAGGCAAGGGCGCTCACACCGCGGTCGACGGCGAGCGCACCGCGATGGAGCCCGGCGATTTCATCATCACGCCGTCGATGACCTGGCACGATCATTCCAACGAGACCAGTGAGCCGATGTTCTGGCTCGACGGTCTCGACATCCCCCTGGTGCAGTTCCTCGACTGCTCTTTTGCGGAAGGCTCCAAGGAAGACCAGCAGAGGATCACAAAGCCCGCCGGCGACAGCTTTGCGCGCTACGGCCACAATCTGCTGCCGGTCGACGCGAAGCGATCGTCCAAGACCTCACCGATCTTCAGCTATCCCTATGCCTACACCCGCGAAGCGCTGGAGAAAGCCCGCACGAGCCAGGAGTGGGACGCCTGCCACGGATTGAAGCTGAAATTCAGCAACCCCGAGACCGGCGATTTCGCAATGCCGACCATCGGCACCTTCATCCAGTTGCTGCCGAAGGGTTTCAAGACGGCACGCTATCGCGCGACCGATGCGACCGTGTTCTGTCCGATCGAGGGCAAGGGACGCAGCCGCATTGGTGATGCCGTTTTCGAATGGGGCCCGCGCGATCTGTTCGTGGTGCCGAGCTGGCAGTGGGTGACCCACGAGGCAGAAGACGACGCCGTGCTGTTCAGCTTCTCGGATCGCCCGGTGCAGCAGAAGCTGGATCTGTTCCGCGAGGATCGCGGGAACGCGTGAGCCGCCGGTTTCGTAGGGTGGGCAAAGGCGCCCTTGCGCCGTGCCCACCACATTTCAGCGACTGATGAAGAGATGGTGGGCACGCTTACGCTTTGCCCACCCTACGGCTGCGTTGATTGCGGCTACCGCCAGTGCAACAGCCGCGTCTCCAGCCAGCCAATCACCTTCCCCACCACAAGCCCGAACACCGACAGGATCACCACGCCCGCGAGCAGCTGGTCCGTCTGCATCAGATTGCCGGCCTGAAGCACAAAGGCGCCGATGCCGTATTGGGCGCCGATCATCTCGGCGCTAACGACAAGCAGCAGTGCGACGGACGCGGTGATGCGGAAGCCGGCGAGGATGGCGGGCAGCGCGCCGGGCCAGATCACCTTGCGCACGATGGTGGCGAAGGGAACGTTGAAACTCTGCGCCATGCGGATGAGGTTGCGCGGCACCGCATCGACGCCGCTATAGACCGAGATCGCAGTCGAGAAGAACACGCCGAGCGCAATGGTCGCGATCTTCGGCTCTTCGCCGATGCCGAGCCAGAGAATGAGCAATGGCAGCAGTGCGATCTTCGGGATCGGGAACAGCGCCGAGATGAAGGTGATGCCGACGCTGCGCGCAAGCCGCGACAGGCCGATGGCGAAGCCGACCGCGACTCCGGCCGCCGTTCCCAGCACCCAGCCGACGCCGATGCGCAGGATCGAGGCCGACAGATGCTGCCACAGCGCGCCTGACATCGCGAGCTCGTAGATCGCGCGCGCGATCGCAGCCGGCGCCGGCAGGAACAGCGGATTGACGAGCCCGGCGCTGCCGGCCGCCTGCCAGATCGCGATGACGAGGGCGAGCGCGATCCAGCCGCCGAAGCGGCTGCTGGCGGGCACGAAGCCGGCGCCGCGAAAGCGGACGCGCCGCGTCGTGTCGTCCTTCGCAGACATCCCCGCGCGATCAAGCATGCTGGACCTCGCGCTCGGCGTCGATCGCCTCGTTGCGGATCAGCGACCAGATCTGGTTCTGAAGCGCCAGCAGCTTTTCACGCGCAGCGATCTCGCCGCGCTCGGTGCGCGTCATCGGTACGGTCACGACTTCGCGAATACGGCCCGGCCGCCGCGACAGCACCACGATGCGGTCGGCGAGCCGTGCGGCTTCCTCGAGATTGTGGGTGACATAGACCGCGCCCATGCCGCCATCGGCGAGCAGGCGGACGAAGTCTTCCATCAGCAATTCGCGGGTTTGCGAATCCAGCGCCGAGAGCGGCTCGTCCATCAGCAGGATAGCGGGCTTGACCGCAAGCGCGCGCGAAATGCCGACGCGCTGGCGCATGCCGCCGGAAAGCTGCTTCGGATAGGTTGTGCGAAAATCGGTCAGGCCGGTGCGACGCAAGGCATCGTCGACCAGCGCGCGGCGCTGCACGGCCGAGAGCTGGGTATGCAGCAGCGGGAATTCGACATTCTCCTCCACCGTCGCCCAGGGCAGCAGCGCGAAATCCTGGAACACGAAGGTCAGCGGATTGAGGCTGTCCGCCGGCGGCGATCCGCGCAGCTCGGGCGCGCCCGAGGTCGGCTGCAACAGTCCGCCGAGAATCGACAGCAGCGTGCTTTTGCCACATCCCGAAGGCCCAACGATCGCCACCACTTCGCCGGCGCTGACGGTGAAGGAAACGTCGTCGAGCACGGCGAGGTCACCGAAGCGATGGCTGATGTGGTTGGCGATCAGGTCCATAAGCAGCCCTCCACCCTCAACCCGTCATCCTGAGGTGCGAGCATTGCGATGCGAACGCATCGCGATGGGAGCCTCGAAGGATGAGCGGCCCCGCTGCATCCGGGCCGTGCATCCTTCGAGGCTCGCTTCGCGAGCACCTCAGGATGACGGAGTGAAAGAGGCGCGAGCAGCAGCATCAATCCGCCTTCACAAAATCCTTGGCAATGATCGTGTTCACATCAAAGCCCTTGTCCGCGAATCCCTGCTCCTGGAGCCATTTGATCTGGTTGTCGACGTTCTCGACGTCCAGCTTGCCGTCGGGATCGATATAGGCGCAATTGCCGACCACCTGCTCGACCGGCAAATTGGTGTATTTTGCGATGATCTCCAGCAGCGGCTTGGTCTTGTCGTTGATGGGCGCGACGCCGTCCTTCATGGCGGCGAGGATGACGTCGTGATATTCGCGATCGGCTTTCGCGAGTACGCCGAGAAATTTCGTCACCAGCACCTTGTTGGTCAGCGTCTTCGGCGAAGCGAACACCGCGCCCAGCTGCCACGGCGTCTCGTCGCCAACCCAACCCAAAAACTTCGCGCCGCCCTCGTCCATCAGCTTTCGCGCGGTGGAGATCGGCAGCAGCGCCGCATCCACGGTTTCGCCCTTCAGGGCGGCCGCCGCGTTCGACAGCGATTGCAGCGGCACGATCTTCACGTCGGCGAGCTTGAAGCCGTATTTGTCGGCGAGCAGCCCCAGCGAATAGTGAAAGGACGAGCCAACCTGCGTCACGGCTACGCGCTTGCCCGCGAGGTCCTTCGGCGTCTTCAACCCGGCGGCATAGGCGTTGTTGCTGGCGAAATAGCCGATCAGGGGATAACCGGCCTTCTCGCGGCTCATGCCGCCGATCACTTTCAGCGTGCCTTTGCCGGCGAGATTGTAGAGACCCGCCGTGAAGGCGGTGACACCGAAATCGACGTCGCCCGATGTGGTCGCGACCGCGATCGGCTGCGCCGCATCGAAGAACTTCAGCTCGACGTCGAGACCGGCCTCGCGGAAATAGCCCTTGTCCTGCGCAATGAAGACGGGCGCGGACGACGACAGGCGGAGCACGCCGACCCTGGCCTTCAGCGCGTCTTCGGCCCGGGCCGTGCCCATCGCTGTGATCGCCATCAGGCCAGCCAGTGCGAGCCGCGCAATCCCGATCATCCCGTGTCCTCCGTCGTCGTTCTCTCGGTCGTTCTGTTACAACCGTCACAAACCTTCAGGCACGGGCTGGTCCCGCCCGATGAAGGCGCCCTGTTGTTTCAACGTTTCCTGCAATTTTTCAATGGGGATGTCGCGCGGGATGCGGTTTCCTGAGAGCGCGAGCGCCGCGGCGGAACCGGCGGCCTCCCCCATCACGAAACAGGCACCGGAAACCCGCGCCGCCGACTGGCCCTCATGGGTCATCGAGGCGCAGCGGCCGGCGACGAGGAGATTGTCGACGCCCTCGGGCACCAGCATGCGGTAGGGCAGCTCGTTATAGCCGCGCGATTCCGGGATTGGCGGGAACGTGAAGACGACGTCGCCGGGAACATGGGCCTCGATCGGCCAGCCATTGACGCCGATCGAATCCGCGAACGAGGCACAGCCGAGCACATCCTCGCCGCTGAGCTGGTAGCCGCCCTTGATGCGGCGGGTCTCGCGGATGCCGAGCTGCGGCGGCAAATCGACGATGTAGCACTTTTCGAAGCCCGGCACGGTGCTGCGCAGGAACTCGAATGCGGCCAGCGCCTGCTTGCGGCCCTCGATCTCGCCGCGGGTGAGGTCGTCGGGCTCGATGCCGTTGATGGCATGGCCGTCCTCGCGCGCCACTTGGGTGAAATTCACCCGCCATTCGATGCCTGATTTCTGCGGTCGCACGATCGCGCTCTTGCGCGGGAATGTGTGGGTGCCGGCGGCGATCGCCTTCTCCATCAATTGCGGGATGGTCCGCCAGGCATCGCCAGCCTTCTCGGGATCGATGCCGTTGAGGCGGAGCATCATCGAGGGGTACATCGGATGGCCGTGCTCATCGCCGACCTCGAACGGCGCCCCGGCCCAGACCGCGAGGTCGCCGTCGCCGGAGCAATCGATGAAGATCTCGGCGCGGACCGCCTGCCGTCCGGCCTTGGTCTCGACCATCAGCGCATCGATGCGGCTGTTATCGCCCATCACGACGCCGGCACCGAGCGCATGGAAGAGGATGTGCACCTTGTGGCTGGCGAGCAGTTCGTCGGCCGCGATCTTGTAGGCCGCGGTGTCATAGGCCTGGGCGAAGACCTTGCCGAGGATCAGATGCGGCGCGTTGAGGCCGTTCAAATGATCGATCCGCGCCAGCAGATCGGACGCCATGCCCTGCACCAGCCGATGGGCCTGGCCGTAGACATTGCCATGCAGGCCGCAGAAATTGGTGACGCCGGCAGCCGTGCCCATGCCGCCAAGGAAGCCGTAGCGCTCGATCAGCAGCGTCTTTCGTCCCGCGCGCGCCGCTGACGCCGCCGCCACGATGCCGGCAGGGCCGCCGCCGAGAACGACGACTTCATATTCGCCGTAGAGCGGCACTTGGCGTGCCGGTTCTTCGATCATCATGGCCCGCATGCGCGTCCGCTCCCAAAATCTCTTGCTTGAAGCCGACTATGAATTAACGCAAGGCGGGCTACAATCCATCAAAATACGCGATCAGCTTTCTCGAATCGAGAAAGGTCGACATGGACATCCTGGTAAATCTTCAGGCCTTCCTCGCCACGGCGGATACGGCCGGATTCTCTGCCGCCGCACGCAAACTCAATGTCTCGACCTCGGTCGTCGCCAAGCGCGTCACGCAACTGGAGGCGCGGATCGGCGCGCCGCTGTTCCATCGCTCGACCCGGCAATTGCGCCTGACGGAGGCCGGCCAGCGCTATGTGCATCGCGCCCGCAGTGTCGTCGCCGATGCCACCGACCTGCTCTCGCGCATGGGCGAGAAGGGACACGATCTCGTCGATCACCTCCGCATCAAGGCGCCGACCTCGCTCACCGTGGCGCGCCTTGCCGACGCCTTCAGCGCCTTCCAGACGCAGAACCCGCGATTGAAACTCGAGATCGTGCTGATCGACCGCCCGGTCGATCCCGTCACCGAAGGCTTTGACATCGCCATCGGCGCCTTCCCTCATTCCTTCGGCGGTGTGGTCGACGAGCCGCTGTGTCCGCTGAAGCGGCTGCTCTGCGCCTCACCGGCCTATTTGAAGAAGCACGGCGCGCCAAAGCACCCGCGCGACCTTGTCGACCATCGCTGCCTCAGCTTCCTGCCGACGGGACCGGAGTGGGTCTTTGACGGCCCGCGCGGGCGCATCAGCGTCCAGGTCAGCCCGCTGCTCTCCTCCAACGAGGGCCATGTGCTGGCGCGCAGCGCGATGGCCGGCAACGGCATCGCGCTGATCTCCCATTATCTCGTGGCGGATGCCCTGCGCGACGGTACGCTCAAGCCGGTGCTGCGCGACTTTCCAATTCCCGAGCTGTGGGTCAAGGCCGCGATCCCCGAGCGGCGGCGCAACGCCGCCGCGGTGCAGGCTCTCTTGCGCGAATTGAAGAGCGCGCTGCTACCGGTGCTGTAAGGCCTGGTTCGCCCCCGACGTCGCCGGCTTCTCCGCGTTCAGGCGGCCGAGCGGATGGTGTGGAGGAAATCGTCGACGTTCGACCTCATCGAATCCGCCTGCTGCTTCAAGGCGGCTGCGACCGTCAGGGCGGCTTCGGCGCCGGCGTCGGTCTCGCCCGCCACGGCGCGCACCTGACCGATTTCCTGCGTCACCGCCGTGGTGCCGTTGGCCGCCTCTTCGACGTTGCGCGCGATTTCGCCCGTGGCCGCGCCCTGCTCTTCGACCGCCGCGGCAATCGCGGTGGCGATGTCGGCCATTTCCTTGACGGTGGAGCCGAACTGCTTGATCGCCTGAACCGATTGGCCGGTCGCACTCTGGATCGTCGCGATCTGGCTGGCGATCTGCTCGGTCGCCTGCGCCGTCTGGGTGGCGAGACTCTTGACCTCGCTGGCGACGATCGCGAAGCCCCGGCCGGCGTCGCCGGCGCGCGCCGCTTCGATGGTCGCGTTCAGCGCCAGCAAATTGGTCTGGCTGGCGATGGCCTGAATCAGCTGAATGATGGTGCCGATCTTTTCAGCTGCATCCGACAGCCCATGCATCAATTCGGAGGTGCGGTTGGTCTCGTCGGTCGCCCTGTTCGAGACCGCGACGGAGCGGTGCACCTGGCTCGAGATTTCACGGATCGAGGCCGCGAGTTGCTGGGTGGCGGAGGCGACGGTCTGCACATTCATCGATGCCTGCTCGGCGCGGGTCGCGACCGCTTCGGCGAGCCCGCGTCCGCGTTCGGCGACCTTTGCCAACTCCTCGGCGCTGCGCCCCATGTCGTCGGCCCGGCCGCCGACACCGGAAATGACTCCCTGCATGCCCTGCTCGAAGCGGCCAGCAAGATCCGACATCATGCGGGCGCGGTCAGCCTCGCTGGCTTCGCGCTGTGCCGTCGCCTCGCCTTCCATGCGGCGAACCGCCAGCGCGTTTTCGCGGAACACCTCGACGGCGCGTGCCATGCGGCCGATTTCGTCGCGCGAGTCGCCGCCGGGGATCGGCTCATCGAGCTCGCCCGCCGCCAGCGATTGCATCCGGTCGGTCATGCTGCGAATCGGACCGGACACGCTGGCGCCGATCAACCACGCCAGCACCGCTCCCAGCAGCAGTGCGCCGGCCGCGGTCGCGATGACGGTCTGCTTGGTCTGATCGACCGCTGCCGCGGTCTTGTCGCCCTGCTCGGCGCGCACAGTGCCGAGCTTCGCGTTGATCTTGTTGACGTGGTCGTCGATTGCCGCACTGGCCTTCTTCAATTCGGCCTGCCTGGCGCGCAGATCGGCGGCCACCTTGATGACCTCGTCCAGCGCGGCCGCGTCGGCAGTGATCGCAGTCTTGAGCGCTGCGACCAGTGCCTTCAGTTTGGCGTCGTTCGCCCCCGCCAGCTCAGCCTCGGTGTCTGCGATCGCCAGCTGGGCATAGGACAACGCCTGCTTGGCGTCGTCGGCATCGCCCGTCGACAAAGTGGAGCCATAGCGCATCACGGTGATCCGCAGTGCGTCAACGACGCCGGCCAGGCGCATCGGGTTGACCAGCCGTTCCGCGTCCTCGGACCGGTTGGCGAGCGCAACCTGGATGCCGCTGACATTGAGGCCGGCGGCTGCACCTTGCGCGTCAGTCTTCGTGGTCGCGGCGCGCAGCCGATCCGCCGCCTCCGCTGCCGCGGTGAACGACGAGCGATAGGTTTCCAGCGCGGTCTTGACCGGGCCGATGCCTTCCGCGATCGCTTGCAGCTTGCCGAACTGCCGGTCGACCTGATCGGCCAGTTTGCCGACGCCGTCGATGGCCTTGGCCGCGGCATCCTTGTCGCCGACATTCCAGGTTCGGATGAATTTCTCGACCGCTGAGTTCGCCTCCAGAAGCGCGGCCCGTGCCTGCGACATGCCGGCGTCGCCGGCAGCGCTGGTCACGAGCTCATTGACCGTTCCGCCGATCCGCTCGACCTGGACCATGGCGAAGCCCGCGAGCAGGACCAGAAAGCTGAGAACCAGCGCGAAGCCACCGAACACGCGCGGACGAACGCCGACGCGGGACATCATGTGCGATAATTTCATGGCAAATCCGAAATTCTTCAACGGGTGGAGCGGATGGCGGCGAGCAGATCCTTGCCAAACCGCTTCTCGAATTCCTGATCGAGCGGCTTGACCGCGTCGACGAAGGGCTGGCGATCGAATGTCTCGATGACGTCCATGCCGCCGCTACGCACTTGCTCGAGCGACGCGGCATCGAGCTTCGCCTGCCAGGTCGCCTCTGCTCCCTCCTTCGCCAGCGCGATCAGCATGGCCTGATCGGCCGGCGGAAGCTGTTCGAACATGGCACGGTTGGCGACGAATGCGATCGGCGCGAAGAAGTGACCGGTCAGCGTGAGGTATTTCTGGACTTCGTAGAGCCGGGAGCCGGCGATGGTCGGCACCGGATTTTCCTGCCCATCGAGCCGGCCGTCCTTCAGCGCGGTGTAGACCAGCGGAAATTCCATCGGGACCACTTCGGCGCCGAGCGCCTTGAACGTCATCTGGTAGATCTCGTTCGGAATGACGCGAATCCTGAGACCTTTGATATCCTCGGGCGAGCGAACCGGCCGTTTGGAATTCGTGACGTTGCGAAATCCCTGTCGGCCGATCGCCAGCAGCGTCAGCCCCTTGTCGGCGAATTTAGTGGCGATCGCCGCGCCGGCCGGACCTTGCGCCACGGCCTTCGCGTGGGCTGTGTCGCGGAACAGGAAGGGAATGTCGAACACGCCAAGTTCGGGGACGACAGAACTGACCACAGACCCCGACAGCACCGCCATATCAACCGAGCCGGCCCGGGTCGCCGCCAGGATGGCGTTCTCGCTGCCGAGCGCGTTGGTGGCCCGCTCGTCGATCACGATGCGCTTGCCGGCCGATGCCACCAGCTTCTGGCGAAACTCATCGGCCCCGATTTGCTGCGGGCTCCCCAGCTGGGAATTGAACGCCAGAGAGATCAATCGCGGTGAAGCGGCAGCCGGTTGCAGAACCAGCAGCCCCGCCGCCGCGGCGACGATCGATCCGGCTTTCCAAAGTCCCAAAACTTGTCTGTGCATTCGACACCATGGCGTGACAATTGTCGTAACCCTAATGGCGGGGAATGATTGAACCCTTAAGGAAGGCCCCGCGGAATTACGGAGATTCGCTTCGAACCGCCGCCGACGAGAATTGGAACGGAGGTCCGATGCAGATGGTATCGGGTTGCTGTGGGATAATGTGTGGTTCGAGGGAATGACGATGGGATCAAGAATATGCGTGGCTGCCGCCATCGCGATCGGCATCATGGGCGGTACGGCCCCGGCCCGCGCCGAGGTCGCGCAATGCCGGTTCATCCAGGCCAAGCCGGAGCGCGAAGCGTGTTACCAACGTCAGGAAGCCGCGCTGGCCGCCAAGCGCAAGCCGGAGCCGCGCGCGGAAAGCAAGACGCTCGAATCGATGCGGCAGGACGACGATGCCGTCTATCGCAGCATCAACAACATCTGCCGCGGCTGCTGAGCTCGCAACCGAGCTCAAGGCGCCTAACGTTCCGACTGATTTCGATAGATCAGTGAGATCACGAAGGCCTCGATCGACCTGCTGCCGGGAGGCAATGGCGGGAACGGTTGTGCCTGCCTGAGGGTATTGAGCGCCGCCTCATCCAGCATGGCCGAGCCTGAGCTGGTTTTCACGCTGCTCGCCGCGAGCAATCCCCAGCGGGTGATGCTGAATGCAAGCTCCGCCACCCCTTCGACCCTGTCGCTGACGGCCTGCCGCGGGTAGAACTTTTCGATTTGCAGCCGCGCAACCAACATGCGGCCGTATTCATCGATGGATTTCACACCTGCGCCCTTCGCCGCACGCACATTGTCACGCGCCAGCGTGCTGCGGCCGTCGCTCGGGTCACGCTTGAGCAACCGGTCATAGTCCGCGATCGCGAGATCGAATGCCTTTTTCCGGCTGTAAGCCCATGCGCGATCCGCATAGGCGCCCCCGGAACGAGGATCGAGCTTGATCGCCCGTGTCATGTCGGCGATCCCAGCATCGAACTGTCGCAGCAAAACGTATCTCCGCCCCCGGGACAACAGGCGCGATGGCGCCGGATCAAGCCGGAGCGCCGCATCGAAATCCTTGAACGCGGCGTCATCTTCGAGACGGTACCAGTGCAGGAAACCGCGATGCATGAAGGCGTCAGCATTCCCCGGATGACTTGCAATCGCTTCGTCGAAATCGGTCAAGGCATGTGCGAAGTCGTCCTTGTCAAAATAGGCATCGGCGCGGCGGGCCAGCAGTCGGGATCGGCTCTCCTTGTTCTTCTCCTGATCGAGCAGTCTTGTGCAGACCTCGATGCGTATGTTGGAGGCAACCTTCTCGTCGTTGCAGGCGACGCTGTCATCGGAGCTTGCATGACCGGGCCAGATTGCGACGAGCAACGGCAGTGCAAGAATGAACTTCCGACGCATGACCTCTCAGCCCCCACACTCTCGATAGTGGTGGCCATCCAGCACATCGCCGGAGCAAAATCTACCCTTGGTTGCTCCAACGCCCCGCGCGCTTTTCGGCAAACGACGCCAGTCCTTCCGCCGCCTCCGCGCTCTGGCGCTTGACTGAATGCAGGCGCACCAGCCGCTTGTAGGCGGCATCGTCCACCGCCATCCCGCCAAACGAGCTCTCCAGCGCGAGCCGCTTGGTCTCGGCCATCGCCTCCGGTCCGTTGGCAAGGAGCTGCTCGACCACCTTGGCGCCGGCAGCCTCCAGCTCGGCGAGTGGGACGACCTCGTGGACGAGGCCGATGCGGCGGGCATCTTCGGCGCCGAAGCATTCGCCGGTCAGCGCGTAGCGGCGGACTTGCCGTACACTAATGGCATCGCAAAGCTGCGGGATGATGATGGCGGCGGTCAGGCCCCAGCGTACCTCCGTGATCGAGAACAGCGCATCGTCCGCCGCGATCACGACGTCGCAGGCGGCAATCACGCCGGTGCCACCGCCAAAACAGCCGCCCTGCACCAGCGCGACGGTCGGGATTGGCAAGGTATTGAGCCGCTGCACGGCCTCGAAGGTCGCCCGCGACGCCGCCTCGTTCGCCTCAGGCGATTGCGGCCGCACGCCGTTGATCCATTTGAGGTCGGCGCCGGCCTGGAAATGCTTGCCATTGCCCCGGAGCACGACGACACGCAGGTTGGACTTCCTGCCGAGATCGTCCATGGCGGCGAGCACGCCTGCGATCAATGCGCCGTCATAGGCATTGTTCACTTCAGGCCGGTTCAACGTGACGGTCGCAACCCCACGCTCATCGAGGGTCCACAGGACGGGGTTGGCAGTCATCGGCGATCCTCCGGTCATCTTGTTTGCCGCCCACTATGGCTGAGGCAACTCATCCCGATCCATATCTTTCCGGCGTAGGGCGGCCGCGTCCATCGCATGGCGGGTTGTGTCATGCTGCTGCCGGGCGACATCACGGGATCAGGGACGGGACATCACACCATGCGCATCTGCATTTTCGGCGCGGGCGCCGTCGGCAGCCATATCGCGGTCAGGCTGGCCCGCGCCGGCCATGAGGTCTCGTGCGTGATGCGCGGCGCCCATCTGGAGGCGGTCCGCGCCAATGGCCTGAAGCTGCGCGTCGGCGATTCCGAGGTCACCGCCAAGGTGAACGCCTCCGGCGATGCGGCCCAGCTCGGCCCGCAGGACGTCGTGATCAGCACGCTCAAAGCGACCGCGCTGACGGGGCTGGTCGCCAGCATAAAACCGCTGCTCCAGGACGACACCGCGATCGTCTTTGCGCAGAACGGTATTCCCTGGTGGTACGGCATCGGCCTGCCGCCGCGGCATCCGACTCCGCCCGACATTTCCTTCCTCGACCCCGGCGGGCGCTTGCGCGCATGCATCCCGAAAGAGCGGATCGTCGGCGGCGTCGTCTTCTCCTCCAACGAGGTGACCGCGCCCGGTGTGGTGCAGAACCTGACGCCGGACCGCAACCGCCTGCTGATCGGCGAATGCGACGACCGCAACTGTGAGCGCATCACCAGGCTTCGCGGCGTTCTCAACGACGCACGGCTGGAATCGCCGCCGGTGGCGGAGATCCGCGAGGCGATCTGGTCAAAGCTCCTGACCAACATGTCACTGTCGGTGCTGTGCCTGCTCACCGGCCAGACCGCGCGCGGCGTGCGTGACGACCCGGCCTTTGCCGAGGTCATTCCGCGCATGCTGAACGAGGCCAACGACATCGCGCAGCACTTCATCCCCGAGGTCAAGCGCGTGACGCGCAGCGGCCCCGCCCCCAACCACAAGCCGTCGCTGCTCCAGGATTACGAGCTCGGCCGCGCCATGGAGATCGACGTGCTGGTGAAGGCGCCCGCCGCCTTCGCCCGCACCGCCGGCCTGTCGACGCCGACGCTCGACCTGATCGCCGCGCTCGCGGTCCAGAAGGCGCGGGACAAGGGGCTTTATTCCGCTTGAGCCTTAAACGAGCTCATCGATCCAGGCCGCGAGCGTATCGAGCACCTCTGTGAGGGCCTCTTCATTCGTCCGGCCGGACTTCTTCAGCACCGCGAAGGAATGATCGCCGCCGGCGACCTCGTGCAGCGTCGCCTTCGGGCCGAGCTGCGCGATCACGGGCTTGAGGAGGCCGAGATCGGCAAGCCCGTCGCGCGTGCCTTGCAGGAACAGCATCGGGATCTCGACATGGGCCAGGTGCTCGGCCCGCTCCGTCGACGGCTTTTTGTCGGCGTGCAGGGGGAAGCCGAGGAAGGCGAGCCCTTTGACGTCAGGCAGCGGCGCCTTGGACTGCGCCTGCGAGGTCATGCGCCCGCCAAACGACTTTCCACCGGCAACGAGCTTCAAGCCAGGGCAGAGCCGCGCTGCGTCCTCGACTGCCGCGCGGATGGTGGCGTGGGCGACCGCCGGCTGGTCAGGACGGCCTTGCTTGTTTTCTATGTAGGGAAAATTGAAGCGGAACGTTGCGATGCCACGATCGGCGAGCCCCTCCGCAATCTTGTCCATCGATGCATGCCGCATCCCTGCGCCGGCGCCGTGCGCGAGGACGTAGCAGGCGCGCGCATTGGCCGGCTGCACCAAGATCGCGGAGACCGTGCCGATGCGCTCGATGTCGAGCTTGAGCTCTTGAGTTTTGGTCGCCACAATCAGCCATCCCGACAGACGCGTTTTCCGGCCGCCTTGGTAGCGTCACCGGCGCAGCCTGAAAACACAATAATTGCCGCCGCCGACCAGCCTACCAAGCCGGAAAGCCGCATTGACCGAGGTGACCATGTCCTACCGCTCCTCCTGGATGACCGAAGAGCTCGAAATCTTCCGCGACCAGTTCCGGAAATATCTGGCCAAGGATCTGGCGCCGCATGCCGAGAAATGGCGCGAGCAGAAGATGGTCGACCGCTTCGCCTGGCGTGGGCTCGGCGAGATGGGCGCGCTGCTGGCGAGCGTGCCGGAGGAATATGGCGGCCTCGGCGCCACCTTCGCCTATGACGCCGCCGTGCTCGACGACCTCGAAAGCACGGTGCCGGAGCTCACGACCGGCGTCTCCGTGCACAGCGCCATCGTCGCGCACTACATCCTCAATTACGGCTCGGAGGAGCAGAGGAAGCGCTGGCTGCCGAAGATGGCTTCCGGCGAGATGGTCGGTGCCATCGCCATGACCGAGCCCGGCACCGGCTCGGACCTGCAGGCCGTCAAGACCACCGCCAAGAAGCAGGGCAATTCCTACGTCATCAACGGCCAGAAGACTTTTATTACCAACGGCCAGGCCGCCGATCTCGTCGTCGTCGTGGCACGCACGGGTGAAGCCGGCGCCAAGGGCATTTCGCTGATCGTGGTCGAGACCGCGGGCGCCGACGGCTACAAGCGGGCGCAACCTCGACAAGATCGGCCTGCATGCCTCCGACACGTCAGAACTGTTCTTCGACAACGTCACGGTGCCGCCGGAGAACCTGCTCGGCAAGGAGGAAGGCCAGGGCTTTGTGCAGCTGATGCAGCAATTGCCGCAGGAGCGCCTCGCGCTTGCGGTCGGCGCGGTCGCCTCGATGGAGCGCGCGGTCAAGCTCACCACCGAGTACACCAAGGAGCGGAAGGCGTTCGGCAAGCCGCTGATGGACTTCCAGAACACCGCCTTCACGCTCGCCGAGCGCAAGACCGAAGCGATGATTGCGCGCGTCTTCGTCGACTGGTGCATCGAGCGGCTCGTCGCCAAGGATCTCGACACCGTCACGGCGTCGATGGCGAAATACTGGTGCTCGGACAAGCAGGCCCAGACCGCCGACGAATGCCTCCAGCTGTTCGGCGGCTACGGCTACATGCAGGAATACCCGATCTCCCGCATCTTCATCGATTCCCGCATCCAGAAGATCTATGGCGGCACCAACGAGATCATGAAGCTGCTGATCGCGAGGTCGCTGTAGCTCTGTTCATCGCGCACGCCAATCGCGTGGGCGGCAGCCGAAGCGCTGCTTGAAACGACGGGTGAAGTGGGAGAGATCGGAGAAGCCCCAGTCGAACGCGATGGCGCCGATCGCGCGGCCGCCCGATGCCGGATCCTTCAGATCGGCCGCCGCGCCCACGAGGCGGCGATCGATCAAATAGTCCGAAAATGTCGTGCCGGAGCGTTCGAACAGCTTGTGGACATAACGCTCGCTGATGCCGACGGAGCCGGCGACCGCCGCGACTGTCAGTCCCGGCTCGCGCAGCCGCTCGTGAATGGCGCGGCGCAGCGCCAGCACGGTCGCGTCCGCAAAGCTTGCGGCTTCCGCCGTCTGCGCCCGCGAGCGACGCGACAGGCTGAGCGCAACGAGATCGAGCAGCACGTCGAACAGCCGAATGCTGTCCTCTTCCGCCATCCGCAATGCGCCGGCGTTGAGGGAGCGCGCGGTCTCGACGATGAGGTGACCGACATGGGGATCGTCGGAGACGCGCTCGGCCCTGAAATCGAACGACGGCGGCAGCCGGTCACGCAAGGCGCGCGATGGCACCCAGAACGAAGCGACCTCCAGCATCGGACCGCGATCGTGCAGCAGCGTCACCTCGCGGTCGCTGTCGACGATGCCGACCTGGCCGCGGGACAGGCTGACCTCGCTGTCGCCCTGGAGCATGCGGCAGCGGCCGGCCAGCTTGAAGTTGAGATAGAAGCAGCTCTCGGTCGACGCCGCGATATCGGCGCGCGAGCGATGCACGGTATGCTCGGGAAAGACCACGCGATTGATGGCGCCGGTGCCGATCTTGATGGCCTCGACCTTGGCCGGGAAGCGCGACGTCGTCGCCGATTCCGGCGTCAGGTTCATGAATGCCTGGCAGATCGCCTCGCGGTAATAGGAAAACTGCTCGTCCGGCCGGGTCACTGCGGTGTTCCAGACGACGTGCCGCGGCCGGCTTGTGACCTGCTCCATCAGTTCGCTCCGAGACCAATCCGGTTCAGCGCCAGCCAAGCGGAAAATGGCCGGCCGGTTCACACTTCGCACAACAAGAATTGTCCGCCGCGCCTCGCGAGCGCCGCAAAGGACCCACGTCATGCCGATCTAACCACACCCTCGGGAGCAGCTACAACATGTCGACCTACGTTCTCGTCCATGGCGCCTGGCACACCGGTGCCGAGTTCGAACCCGTCGCGGCCCCGATCCGCGCCGCCGGCCACAAGGTCTATACGCCGACAATCAAGGGCAATCGCCCCGGCGATGCCAAGACGACCGGGCTGAAGGACGCGATCCAGTCGATCGCCGACTATCTCGCCGAAAACAATCTGAAGGACATCGTCCTGCTCGGCCATTCCTATGGCGGCATGATCATCACCGGCGTCGCCGACCTCGCGCCCGAACGCATTCGCCGCCTGGTGTATTGGAATGCCTTCGTGCCGAACAACGGCGAATGCCTCAACGACATGGTGCCGCCGCACTTTATCGGGCTGTTCGATGCCATCGCGGCCGAACGCGGCGACAGCTCTGTGGTGTTGCCCTTCCCGATCTGGCGCGAAGCCTTCATCAACGATGCTGATCTCGAGACCGCGCAGCGCGCCTATGACGTGCTCAACCCGCATCCGTTCGCGACTTTTACCGACAAGATCGCGCTCAAGACCAATCCGGCGGAGATGCCGCTGGCAAAGTCCTATATCAACTGCACCGAGGACGTCGCGATGCCGCACAGCCATCCCTGGCATCCGCGGCTCTCGGAGAAGCTCGGCCTGTTCCGTCTGGTGCAGGTGCCGGGAAGCCACGAGCTGTGCTTCTCCGATCCGGCGCGGCTGGCCAAGGCGATCATGGAGGCGGGGCGCGACTGACGCGCGTCCGTCAAGAGCGCGACGACTTTCGACGATTGCTCCTACCGCCGGCTTCGGCGGCACAGCCCTTGCTTGTCCGCTAACGAATCCAGATCGGTAGAAGCAACCCCTGCTTGTCACGTGTGGCTCCCCGCCATACGCTGCCCGTGTTCGGCAACCGCCATCTGGTTTCGTTTTGCGTCAAGTCAGGAGAAGCGAATGGTTCACGTCTCGCGACGGAAACTGCTTCAGCTTGCGGCTGTTGCGCCATCGGCACTTCCTCTGGCCTGGACGTCGGTTGTATCTGCGGCGACCGGAAAGAAGACCCTGAGCGCGGTGATGCAATCGGACCTTCGCGTCACCGACCCTGGCTTCACGACAGCCATCATCACCCGCGACCATGGCTACATGGTCTACGATACGCTGCTCGGCATCGATTCCAGCTTCAAGGTGCAGCCGCAGATGGCCGACTGGACGGTGTCCGCGGACAAGCTGACCTACACCTTCACCTTGCGCGACGGCCTGAAGTGGCATGACGGTGCAGCGGTGACGGCCGAGGATTGCGTGGCCTCGCTGAAGCGCTGGGGTACGAGCGTCGACGGCATGGCGCGCAAGCTGATGGACTTCACGGCCGGTATCGAAGCCGCGGACACCAAAACAATCGTCCTCAAGCTGAAGGAGCCCTATGGCCTGGTGCTGGAGACGATCGCCAAGCCATCGTCGGTCTGCGCCTTCATGATGCCCAAGCGGCTTGCGGAGACCCCGATCACCAAGCAGATTCCCGAGCAGATCGGCTCCGGCCCGTTCAAATTCGTCGCGGCCGAATTCCAGCCCGGCGTAAAGGCCGTCTACGAAAAGAACACCGACTATGTGCCGCGCAAGGAGCCGGCCGAATGGACCTCGGGCGGCAAGGTGGCCAAGGTCGACCGGGTCGAGTGGATCACGATGCCGGACGCGCAGACCGCGCTCAACGCGCTGCAGTCAGGCGATGTCGATTTCGTCGAGACGCCGCCGTTCGACATGCTGCCCGCGCTCGAGTCCAATCCGGACATCAACGTATCCATCCTGAACAAGTTCGGCTTCCAGTCGTTCGGCCGGATGAATTTTCTGCATCCGCCATTCGACAATGTGAAGATCCGCCGCGCCGCGATGCTGGCGATCAACCAGAAGGACGTACTCGACGCGCAAATTGGCAATCCCAAATACTACAAGCTGTGCGGCGCGTTCTTCATCTGCGACACGCCGCTCGCCAGCGACGCCGGCGGCGAGACTCTGATCAAGGGCAACGGCATGGCGGACGCCAGGAAGGCGTTGGCCGAGGCCGGTTATGACGGCACGCCCGTGGTGATCCTGGCGCCGACCGATCAGATCCTGCTGAAGGCGCAGCCGGTCGTGGTCGCACAGCTGTTGCGCGACGCCGGCTTCAAGGTCGATCTGCAGGCGATGGACTGGCAGACCGTGGTCACCCGCCGGGCAATCCAGAAGCCGCCGAAGGAAGGTGGCTGGAGCATGTTCTTTACCTACCAGGGCGCCGCCGACTCCTTGAACCCGCTGGTCAACGTCCCGATGGTCGGCAAGGGCACGAGTGGCGGCTGGTACGGCTGGTCCGAGGACCCCAAGCTCGAGGAGTTGCGCGATTCCTTTGCCCGCGCGACCTCGCCCGAGGAGCGCAAGAAGATCGCGCTTGAGGTGCAGAAGGAAGCCTACGACCAAGTGATCTACGTCCCGCTCGGCCAGTTCCAGGCGCCGAGCGCCTGGCGCAAATCGCTCACCGGCGTGATCGACGGCCCGGCGACGCCGATGTTCTGGAATGTGGACAAGAACGAGTAGCCAGCTCTCCCTCTCCCCGTTCTTACGGGGAGAGGGGCTGCCTCCGCAAACACGGTGAGAGTTAGACTCGCGGAGAGTCCCCCTCACCCGGAATTTGCTCTCGCAAATTCCGGCCTCTCCCCGCAGGCGGAGAGAGGCGAAACTCCGCGACGCCTTGCGCTCCAGCTAATTCGGATGCCACCAGCGGCCGCCGATCACGACGCCTTCGGAGACGATCTTGCGATCCCCGATCAGGTGCTCGCCGACGACGTCCTCGTAGTCGAACTGGCCCTGCCTGACCGTAACAAGCGTGGCGTCGCCGACGCTGCCCGGCTTGAGGCTGCCGAGTTCGGGCCGGCGCAGTGCCATCGCGGCATTCTCCGTCGAGGCCGCGATCACGTCCGACAGCTCCATGCCCATGCACAGGAATTTCGACATGGTCGTGACCTGGTCGAAGGCCGGGCCGTCGATGCAGAGCTGATGGATGTCGGAAGAGATGGTGTCGGGATAGAAGCCGTTGGCGAGCATCGCGCGCGCGGTCTTGAAGGCGAACGAGCCCTTGCCGTGGCCGATATCGAACAGCACGCCGCGCTCGCGCGCGTCCAGCACCGCCCTCTTCACTGTGCCTTGCGCGGTCGCCGGCGTGTTGGGGAAGGGGCGGAACGCATGGGTCAGCACGTCGCCCGGACGCAGGCGGCCCAGCACCTCCTCGTAGCTCGGCGGCGGATGGTCGATATGCGCCATCAGGGGCATGCCGACCTCGTTCGCGACCTCGAGCGCGATGTCGAGCGGCACGATCCCCGACGTGCCCGAGGAGTGCAGCCCCACGCGCACCTTGATGCCGACGATGAGGTCGCGGTTGGCATCGGCCACCTTGGCCGCCTCGATCGGATTCATCAGCCGCAACTCCTCGCTCTCGCCGACCATGATCCGGTGCGAGAAGCCGAAGATGCCGGCATGCGAGACGTGCAGATAGGCGAGGATGCGGACCTGGCTCGGCTCGATCACATGCTTGCGGAAGCCCGCGAAATTGCCGGGACCGGCGCTGCCGGTATCGACCGCCGTGGTGACGCCGGAGAGGCGGCAGAATTCCTCGGCGTCGATGCCGAGCGAGGTGCCGCCCCAATAGACATGGGTGTGCAGATCGATCAGCCCCGGCGTCACGATGAACTGCGAGACGTCGCGCACATCGGTGCCCGGATCGGCCTTGAGCCCGGTGCCGATGGCGGCGACCTTGCCGCCCGCAAAGGCGACATCGGTCAGGGCATCGAGCTTCTGGGACGGGTCGACCACACGGCCGCCGCGCAGGATCAAGTCGAACGGCATTGTTATCTCCGGATAGGGCAGCGAGGCGTGGCCGGCACGTCGGCAAGGCCAGGAAGGAAGTCGTTCGCTTCTAGCAAATTTTACGCCGACGAGCGTGGCAAACTGCGACGATTGCCCATGACAAAATGGCGATCCCGGGACGACTCGAACTTTCAACCCATGTTTGACGAAACCGCTCTCAGGTCAACGATACCAGCGGCCTGCTCGCTCGGATTCCGGCTTCACGTGCGAAGCTGAAACATCCGCGGCCTATTGAAAAGACGGCGAGCGCGCATCCGGCAAACATGGAGGCGTCGGCAGGTCTCGGGCCAATGAGTGTCCGGCAAAGGTTGAGACGTGGCCGACACCATGTAGCTGGAGAAAAAAGATGGAACGACTGAAATTGCTTGGCGTGATCGCTCTTTGCGCAACCTTGGCGCCGGGAGCGGCTGCCTCTGCGCGCGGCGGCGGACATGGGGGCGGTGGACATTTCGGGGGCGGTGGCGGACATTTCGGAGGCGGCGGATTTCACGGTGGTGGGCACTTCGGAGGCGGCGGAGGCTTCCACGGCGGAGCTGGTCATTTCCGGGCCGCTGGCGGCTTCCATGCGCCCGGCGGTTTCCATCAGGCCGGACGTCCCGTCTCGGCCGGCGCCGGCTTCCATGGCGGTCAATTCCATCATGCCGGGTTCCGGCATCGCTACCGCCACGCATGGGCTTACGGCGGGGGTCTTGGCCTTGGCGGCGCCTTCGCGCTGGGCGCCTATTCGGGCTGGCCTTACTATGGCGGCTACGACGACGGCTACTACGGCGATTACGACGACGCTGCTGATGGCTCGTCCTATTGCGAACAAAAATATCGCTCGTACGACCCGGCTTCGGGAACGTATCTCGGCTACGATGGCAAGCGACACCCCTGCCCATAGCTCGATGTGGTGACATCTTCGAGCCGTGCTCGCCGGCACTTCGGGAGTCCCTGAGATCGCTGACGACGCACGGCCCGAACAATTCGCAACTGGGCAGCCTGGTCCTTTTTTATTGGGGACTTGACGGGCAGGAAAACCAGGAGAACGGCCCCTCCGCCACGCGCGTCATAAGGCGGGTCTACTTCGTGAACGTATTCGCGACCCTGCGGGAGCGAAGGACGTACGTTATCCAAATCGTGGCACTGATTACACCGACAACCGCTTGTCCGACCTGTCGAGGTTCGATGATGAAAAAATCGCTGAACGGGCGATTGAGGGCGGCGGAAAAAAAAGATGCGACGCAGAGGAGATCGACGAGCGGCATCAGCACCGCGCAGATCATTTGTACGATGAAGAAGGCTGGAAACCTGTGGGAGTGTCTGAACAGGAGCACCGTTGTCCAGATCGCGAAGCCGATCATGGCGGCGTTTATCAGCATTTCACTCCAGATCACCGTGGGAAAGTAAGTCCAGACTTTGTCGTCGATCGATTGCACATATTGTCCGACGTTGAAGATCAGGCGCAGGATGCCCATCACCTGGCCGAACGCGAGAAGCGCGAGCCAACCGCTGATGCCGGTCATCTCGCGCTGGACATCTTTGAAGGCAGTAGCGTCCTCGGCGAGAACGGCGGGCTCCCGAACGGCGGCCGCCGGTGGCGATGCCGGCTCTTGCGGCGGCGATTGAAGAAGCTGCTGCGCGATCTCGTGCACCTCCGCGGCCGGCTTCCAATCCTCGAAGCCGTGCCGCCGGACCATCACACGCCGAGGATCGGCGATACGAGCGAGGAGCGTAAGGAGTTCCGAAATCGAGATCGGGCCGCGCTGCTGCCCGCCGTCCGCGTAGTACCATAAATCCGTCATGCCAACGCCCCCGCACCCGCCGTATTCTACCCGACGCAGGTACACGTCACGATAGAAAAACGATTAGTGGGGTATTGGCACTACACGTCCATGGCGACGCGCGGCAAATGGCGATCCCGGCATGACTCGAACATGCGACCTACGGTTTAGGAAACCGCCGCTCTATCCGGCTGAGCTACGGGACCGCGGAACCCGCTGGTACGGGTTCGATCCCGTCATAGCAGAGCAAAATGCGGTTCGCCAGCCGTCAGGCGGGCCAGACCATCGTCAACCTGAACGGGGCGGCTATACAATCGCTTCCAGGCCCCTCTCGGCGGAGCAGCTCACATGATCGAAAGCATCAGCGCCATCACGCTCGGCACGCATGACATGGGGCGCGCCGTGCACTTCTACCGTTCGCTGGGGTTCGAGCTCCTGTATGGCGGCGAAGCCGCTGCATTCACCAGCTTTCGCGCCGGCACCGGCTATCTCAACCTGACGGCGCAGCCGGACGACAAGCGCTGGTCCTGGTGGGGCCGCATCATCTTCTACGTCGCCGATGTCGACGGGACCTACGAGCGCGCACGCGCCGCCGGATGGCAGCCGTCGACCACGCCGCGCAATGCGGAATGGGGTGAGCGCTACTTCCATCTCACCGACCCCGACGGCCATGAGCTCAGTTTCGCGCGACCGTTGTCCTGACCGCATAAGTCACATCCGCTGACGTTCGCAACGCGCAAGTAGCGCTGTCTCAGCCGCCGTGGCAAGCTCGGCGCGGTTGCCTCAAGCGAGAATTGTATCTGGGTTCTAACCAGGGAGGACGACCATGGTAACCTATGTCGTGCTGGGAAGCTTCACTGATCAGGGAGTCCGCAACGTCAAGGACTCGCCGAAGCGGGCCGACGCCTTCAAGGAGATGGCCAAAACGTTCGGCGTGACCGTGAAAGAGATCGTCTGGACGCAGGGACGATATGACGTTGTAACCGTTCTCGAGGCTCCAGATGAGGCTGCCGCGATGTCGCTCAGCCTTAGTCTCAGCGCACTCGGCAATGTCCGCACCGAAACGCTGCGCGCGTTTTCGGCGGCAGATATGACAAAGATCGTCGGCAAGATGCTCTGACGCTCAAGCCCGCGCGAGCGCACTGGACCCGGGATGGCAATCCCGGGAATAGGCCTCTCATGCCCTGATATTGTTCTCGCGCACCACCTTGCCCCAATAGGCGACCTGCTTGTCGAAGAAGCTCTTGAAGGCGGCGCCGTCCTGGAGCAGCAGCGTCATCTGCTGGGTCTCCTTGAGCTGGGCGGCGGTCGCGGGCTCGCTCAGGATCTCCCTGGACGCCGTCGCCATGGCCGCGACGACATCCGGAGGCGTGCCCGCGGGCGCGAAGATGCCCCACCAGGCGAGCGTCTCGAAGTCCGGAAAGCCCGCCTCGATCGCAGTCGGCGTATCCGGCAGCGCCGGCAGGCGCTCGCGGCCGAGTTGCAGGATCGGCCGCAGCATGTTGGTGCCGAGCTGGGCCGAGACCAGCGCCGCCGATCCCGCAATCAGATCGACATGGCCGCCGAGCACGTCGTTCATCGCCGGGCCGCCGCCGCGATAGGGCACGTGCATGATCTCGACGCCGGCCTTGGTGCCGAGCACGGTCATGGCGAGATGGCCGAGCGTGCCGATGCCGACGGAGGCATATTTCACCGCGCCGGGCGTCGCCTTGCAGGCGGCGACCACGTCGGCAAAGCTCTTGTAGGGACGGCCGGCGCCGGCAGCGATCACGTAGGGTGCGGTGCCCACCAGCAGCACCGGCATCAGCTCGCGCTCGACATCGACCGGCGGCTTGTCGAGGATGGACGGGATCACCGCGTGGGAATCGAAGGTGACCAGGAACGTCGCGCCGTCCGGCGGGCTCTTGGCAACCTGCGCCGCGCCGAGCGCGCCGGCGGCGCCCGACTTGTTCTCGACCACGACGATGCGGTTGAGCTTTGTCTGCAGATTGGCCTGCAACAGCCGCGCCATCGCATCGGTCGATCCGCCCGGCGGAAACGGCACCACCAGAGTAATCTTGCCGGCCTGCGCCACCGCTGGCGCGATTGCGAGAATAGCGGGCGCTGCCAGCAGCGTGCGTCGTGTGATCGTCATGGTCCCCTCCCCTTTGGTTTTGCGCCTGGCTTTTGCTCTTTGGCGCCTAGGTCGTGCCGAAGCCCGACCCCGCTTTTTTGTATTCTCGCCGTGGTGGACTGAAAATGTCCAGCACGCGGGCCCCATCGGGGCCGGCGCGCATGGTGTGCGGCACATTGCCGGGCGTGCGCCAGAAATCGCCCTTCTTTACCGGAATTTCCTCATCACCCTGGACGCGGATGGCGGAGCCGTCGAGCAGCACGCCCCATTGCTCCTCGGGATGATGATGCAGCGTGCCTTGCGCATGCGGGGCCAGCGTCACCACCGACAGCATCGCCTGCTCGCCGGAGAAGATGCGCGTGGTCACCCCCGCCGCGAGCTCGCGAAACAGCCCGTCGCTGGGATCGTCGATGTTGTGAAATTCGTCCTTCTGGCTCACGCCGCCCTCCCCTTCATTCTGATCTGATCAGGATTTGCCATAAGAACCCTGGTAGCGGCCCTCGCGGATCGCCTTCATGGTTTCCTCCTCGCGCGCGACCTGGGCGCGGACGGCTTCCAGTAGCACCGCGGCGCCGGCGGCGGGGAACGACACCACGCCGTCCTCATCGCCGACCACGATGTCGCCGGGCGAGATGACGCTGCCGCCGATCGTCACGGGCACGTTGATCTCGCCGGGGCCGTTCTTGTAGGGGCCGCGATGGATCACCGCGCGGGCGTAGCAGGGAAAGTCGTCAGCGGCGAACGCCGCGACGTCGCGGATCGCGCCGTCGATGACATAGCCCTCGGCTTTGCGCCACTGCGCGATGTTCTTCATGATCTCGCCGACCAGCGCGCGGGTCTCGTCGCCACCGCCATCGACCACGATGACGTCGCCGGGACCGACCAGCTCGAGTGCGCGGTGGATGGCGAGATTGTCGCCGGGACGGGTGCGCACGGTGAAGGCCGTCCCCACCAGCTTGCCGCTGCGATGATAGGGTTTCAGCCCCACCGCGCCGGGCAACCGGGCGAGATTGTCTGAAATGACCGAGGTCGGCGCGCCGCGAAACCCCTCGATGATCTCGGCCGGCGGCTTCGGCACGCTGTTCGCTGCGATGGTGATCGTCATGTCTCAATCCTTCTGTATTCTTCTTATTCGGCGTGCGCCTGCGCCTTCGCCGGCCGAATCCGGAAGGCGCGCCCTTCCTTCATCCATGCTGCGCGCTCGTCGCGCAACAGTGTGCGGCGAACTTTTCCGGAATCATCGCGCGGCGGGGCGCTGACGATCTCGAAGCTCTCGGGGTGCTTGTAACGGCTGAGACGGTCTTTCAAGAAGTCCGCCATGCCGTCGGCGATGGCCTGGCCGTCCGCGTCCGGCTCCCGCTCGATAATGGCGTGCACGCGCTGACCCAATTCCGGATCGGGCAATCCCACCACCACGCAGGAGCGCACGCCGGGGCTCCCAGAGACCGCAGCCTCGACCTCGGCTGGATAGATGTTGGCGCCGCCGCGCAGCACCATGTCGGCGAGACGGTCGCCGAGATAAAGATACCCTTCGGCGTCCAGCCGGCCGATGTCGCCGAGCGACTCCCAGCCGTCCGCGCGGCGCTTCGGCTCGGCACCGAGATAATGATAGGTGGCATCCCTGCCGTCATTGTTGAGGAAATAGATCTCGCCGGTCTCGCCGGACGCGACGTCGTTGCCGTCCTCGCCGACGATGCGCAAGCGCGCCATCTCGCCGATCCTGCCGACCGAACCTTTGTGGGTCAGCCATTCCGTGCCTGAAATGATGCACGAGCCCTGCCGCTCGGTGCCGCCATAGAGCTCCCAGACCCGCTCAGGCCCGAGCCAGGCGATCCAGTTCTCCTTCAGCCAGGGCGGCATCGGAGCTGCCATGTGAAACACCGTCTGGAGGCTCGACACGTCGTAAGAGTTGCGCACGCTCTCCGGCAGCGCCCAGATCCGGTGCATCATGGTCGGCACGAAATTGACCCATTGCACGCGCTCGCGCGCGATCTGCCGCAGCGCCTCCTCGGCGTCGAACTTGACGAGGCCGGTGAGCTGGCCGCCGGTGAAGAGCGCGTAGTGCGACACGATGAACGGGGCGTTGTGATAGAGCGGACCGGGATTGAGCAACGAGACGCCGAAGGGAATGTTGAGCGGCGGCGCAGCGACCGTGTCGGTCACGGCCGGCTGATGATCGAGGATCACTTTTGGCCGGCCGGTCGAGCCGCCGCTGGTCATGGCCTTCCAGTAGCGGGCCACCGGCGGATCGAGCGGCTCGTCCGAAAAACCTTCCGGCACGAAATCCGCCGGCAGGCGGTTCGGCGCGTTCCAGTCGGCCTCGCCGCCGACCACCAGCGCGGGCTTCAGGATGTCGAGCACCGCGGCGGCCTCGCCGCGCGGCAGCCGCCACGACAGTGACGTCGGCGTCGCTCCGCACTTCCATACTGCAAACGAGGTCTCGAAGAACGCGTTGCCGTTAGGCAAACCGATTGCGACAAAGTCGCCGGGCTTGACGCCCTTGGCCATGAACGCTCGCGCGCGCCGGTTGGCGCCACGTTCGAGCTCGTCCCATGTCAGCGTATCCTGCCCGTGACGGACGGCGATCGTGCCTTGCGGTTTGCGTTGAGCGTACCAGCGAGGCACGTCGGACAGGGGCAGCAGCATCAGGTGTTTCCACTTCGTCTTCTTGGCGTCGTCTCAGGATGAGACGTCGCGAGACGAAGTGTAACAGCCGGAGCCAAGCCTTCAAGGGATCTGGCTTCGAGGGATATGGCTTCAAGGGATATGGCTTCAAGGCATCTGCCTTCAAGGGATCTGCCTTCAAGACGTCCGCATCAGCGCTCCGCCCCGCAGCCCGGAATATCGAACAGCGCCGCGAGGCCGCATTTCGAGGTCAGCATCTTGTCGCCGTCATGGCCGACGCCGGCGACGTCCCAGACCCGGTGATTGGGCGTGCCGCGGTCGCGCTTGGCCATCGCATCCGCATAGGCGTGGCCGCGGGCGTAGCGCGTGGGACCTTGCGCCTCGGCCATACAGCTCTTGTCCAGCGCGGAGTGCTTCGGATTGGTGTCGAGCGTGCCCAGCAGATAGATCACCTCGCGCTCGACATAGCGCTGCTCCAGCGCTACCGGCGTTGCGTTCGCAAGATAGGGCGGACGCCCGTCCATGCCGTATTTCCAGTTGTTGTAGCCCGGGCAGGATGCGGCGATCGCCGGCACGGGCCGCGTGTTGCTGAAATAAGCGTAGGAGGACGGATTGGCGACGACGTAGCGGACATCGATATGCTGGCGCGACAGCGCCGCCTCGCCTTTGCCGGCGATGGCATAGCGTTGCGCGACCTGGCCACCGCCGGAATGGCCGGCGACGACAACCTGCTTCAGATTCGGGAAGATGCGCCGGTCCGAGAGTTTTACGAGGATCGCATCGAGCGCATCGAAGGACGACACCGGATTCGGCGCCAGCGCGGCGTCGCCGCCCTCCCATCCCTCCAGCGACCAGCGCAGCGTATCCGCGGGCAGCCTGTGCGCGTCGATATCGATCTCCGCCAGAAACTGCGGGACGATCATCAGCGCGCTCTTGCCGTCGTCGCCCGCCGCAACCTGCGCAGTATGGGCCGACATGTAATATTCGTCGGCATTGCGCAGGCGTCCGTGCAGCACGATGATGGCGCGCGAGATCGCCGGCAGCGGCAGCGACCAGTCGCTGGAAAGGTAGAGCGGCAGCATTCCCTGACCGCCGACCGAGAGCCGCGCGTCGGCGATCGCCCTCACCGGCCTGCGGTTGGGCGCCTCCTCGTCCGCTGCGAACGCATGGCTGGAAATGAACGCCAATGTGATTGCGGCGAGACGGGCCAACGCTCTCATGACGGATATTCCCCTTCGAATTCAAACCAATAAAGTCTAAGCCGATCATGTGCCGCGCGGCTGTGACTCCCGCGCCACGTCAAACAAAAAATGTCAGCATTCCAGCCATGAAATTCCCGAGTTCCACGGGTGACAAGCCGGCGATAAAGGGGCAAAAATCGGACCCGACTCAGTTCGGGTTGAGTTTTGCAAGGAATGCTCTCGTAGAATGTCGGACGTAGTTGCATCGCGTCGTGCGGCGCTAGTCGTTGCCGCAGCAGGATTTTTTCTGCTGATGCCGTTGCATGCCCACGCCCAATGGTGGAAGCGCGCGCCCGTCGATTTCGAGGAATGCGCCGACGCCGCCGAGAAGGCCGCGAACAAGACCGAGAAGACGGCTGCGCTTGCCGATTGCAACGCCAAGTTCGCCGGCCGCCGCAAGCCAGGCGGCGGCTATTCCTATTACGATTTCCTCCAGGACCGCACCTTCGACATCGCAGGTCCCAACCCGACGCCGGAGGAGCAGAAGAGGATCGACGAATCCTACACCTCCTACCTCGCCAATCAGCGCCGCAGCAATGAAGCCGCCCAAGCCGCCGCGCGTCAGCAGCGCGAGCAGCAGGAACAAGCGCGGCAACAGCAGGTCGCTCTGCGAACCGAGGTCGAGCGCGTGTCCGTCCCGGTCGCGCGCGTGCCTGTCCCGGTCGAGCGGCCGAAGGTGCAGCAGTCCGTCAGCCCGCGACCGAAGGGCGCACCCTGCACCAAGGGCTCGTTCTCCTGCGAATGGCCGCGGCTATCGGAAAGCTTGAGCGATCTGAAGAAGCTGTTCACCCCGGCGCCAAGCAAGCCGGCGAAGAAGGGGTAAGCTCCTCGCGCAGCAAACTCCGCTGTCGTCCCGGACAAGCGCAGCGAAGCGGAGCGCTGATCCGGGACGACAGCGAGAGTGTGGCGTTAGTTCGGCTGCTTCTTCTTGCTGCGCTTCGGTTTGACCACCGGCGCACGCGTGGGCTCTGTTGTCGTCGGCGAATTGCCCAACTGCGACCTGCTCTCCTGCAACCGCCTGTCATAGCCGGGCGAGCTCACGACCGTTGGCGGCCTTGCGTAGGCGAGCGTCGACGCGGCGCAGAGCGCGGCCAGCGCGAGCCCAATCATCAGACAACGCCGCATCGTTGCTCCTCCCGCCGCCCGGCTCGCCCTCAGGCCACGCCGCGGATCTGCTGCGGCGTCAGCCGCGGCGGACCATTGCCTGCCGTCTCGGCCTGCTTGATCAGCGCAACAATACGGCGCATCAGCGGCACGTCGACGTTGTTCTGCTCGGCGAGTGCGATGACTGCGCCCTGGAGATAGTCGATCTCGGTCTTGCGGCCCTGCTTCAGGTCCTGCCACATCGAGGAGCGTGCCTCGGGATCGATCTTCATCGTGCGCCCCAGGATCGCATTGAAGATCACATCAGGCAGCCTGAGCAGGGTCGGCGTCCATCCCAGCGGGATCGGCGTCGCCGAGACCGGCGCGATGCCGGCGGCCTTCATCGCAGTCACGCCTTCGGCCATCTGGTCGGCGAACAGTCTTCGCCAGTCGCGGTTCGCCAGTTGCGCGGCGAGCGGCATGTCGGACAGCGCGCTGAGCGCATTGTTCAAATTGATGATCAGCTTGCCCCATTGCACACCGGTGATGTCACGGCTTGCGCGCACGGCGAGGCCGGGCACCGACAGCGCTGCGGCCGTATTCGCCTCATCCTCGCCGACATGGATGTCGCCGGACGTCGAGCGGTGAAAGCGCCCCTCGCCCATCGCGATCACGTTGAACGGCACCATGCCGGCGAGCACGTGCCGGCCGCCGAGCCGCTCGCGCAGAACCGCGACATTGCCGACGCCGTTCTGCAGGGAGACGATGACGGCGTCCTGCGGCGCGTGCCGGGCAATCTGGTCCGCGACATCGGCGGTGTCGGCGCTCTTCACCGTGACCAGCACGATGCCGGCGTTGTGGAAAATCGCAGGATCCTCCGACAACGCGAGCTGGCCCGCGCCGAGCTTCTGCTCGGAGCCGTCGAAATCGGTCAGCCGCAGGCCGAACCGCTCGATCTCGGTTTTGACCCGCGGCCGCACCAGCAGCGCGACGCGGCGCCCTCCGGCCGCCAGCTGGCCTCCGACGAAACAGCCGATGGCGCCCGCGCCGGCCACCACGATCGGTCGATCCGCAACCACCTGACCTTGCTCCCTTGAATGACCCGCCCTCGATAGCAGAGGCAACGCCGGCTGCCCATTGGTTGCGGTGCATTCGCCTTGTAACCGTCATGAGAGCCTCATATGTTTTTGCCCCGGGGGCTGTCACCGGCGAGAACTCGCCGACGAGAACGCCAAAGGAGAGCACCATGGGTCTACTCGACGTCCTCAACGGCATGCAGAACGGCCCCCGCGGCCCGAGCACGCCCAGCTCTGAGCAATCCTCCGGCGGCATGTCGCCAATGACCATGGCGCTGCTCGGCCTGATCGCCTGGAAGGCCTTCAAGCATCTGACGGCTGGCCAGCCCGACGCGGCGCCGGCGCCGGCGCCGCAGCAGCGCTCGCCGCTGCCGCCTCCGACGCCTGTCAATACGGGCAGCAGCGCTGTTCCCGGCGGCCCCGGTGGTAGCGGCGGCCTCAGCGATCTGCTCAAGGGTGGCCTCGGCGGCCTGCTCGCGGGCGGCGCGGCCGGCAGCGTGCTCAGCGGCGGCCTCGGCGATCTCCTCAACCAACTCCAGCAGGGTGGCCACGGCGAGACAGCGAGCACCTGGGTCGGCAAGGGCGAGAACAAGGCGATCGCGCCCGGCGATCTCGCCAGCGCCCTCGGCGCCGACCAGATCCAAAGCCTGTCCGCCCAGAGCGGCCTGTCGCGCGACGAGCTGCTCTCCGGCCTCAGCCAGTATCTGCCACAGGTGATCGACCACCTGACGCCGGACGGCCGGCTGCCGACCGAGAACGAGCTCTCGGGCAGACTTTAATCGAACCTTGATCTACGCGTTCTCGGGAAGGGGAGCACTGACATGAGCATGGGCGGCCTGTTGTGGATCATCGTCGTCGGCTTCATCGCCGGCCTCATCGCGCGCTGGCTGGCGCCGGGACCGAACAACCCGAGCGGCTTTATCCTCACCACCATCCTCGGCATCGCCGGTGCGTTTCTTGCGACCTTCATCGGACAGGCGATCGGGCACTACAGCCCAGACCAGGGCGCCGGCTTCATCATGGCCACGATCGGCGCGGTGGTGGTGCTGTTCATCTGGCACCGGCTGGTCGCGAGCGGCGTGATCAAAGGGTAGCGGTGCGGGACGTCGGGCACGACGCCGCCCTCGCACTCCGTCATTGCGAGGAGCCCTTGCGACGAAGCAATCCAGACTGTCCGCGCGGACGCTCTCTGGATTGCTTCGCTTCGCTCGCAATGACGAATTAAGTAATCAGATGCATCCCCGCATCCATCCGCACGACCTCGCCGGTCATGTTGCTCGACGCCGGCGTTGCCAGGAAGCAGACGAGCTGCGCGATATCATTCGCGGATGAAGCGACCTTCAGCGGCACCTTCGCCACCACGCTGTCGCGCACCTGCTTGGCGCCGGCCTCGCCGCGGCCCTTGGTGAACCAGGGCGTGTCGATATAGCCGGGACACACCGTGTTGACGCGGATCAGCGGCGCCAGCGCGCGTGACAGCGACAACGTCATCGTGTTGAGCGCGCCCTTGCTCGCGGCATAGGCGATCGACGAGCCGACGCCGCTGATGCCGGCAACCGAGGACACGTTGACCACGGCGGACGGCCGCTCCGAAGCCTTCGCGCCGGCCTCGAGCAGGCTGCGTGCTGCGCGCACCATCTGGAACGGGCCGATCGTGTTGACGCCGTACAAGCGCTGGAAATCTTCAGCCGACAATCCATCGAGATCGGCATGCGCAACATGCTTGGTGATGCCGGCATTGTTGACGAGCACGTCGAGCCGGCCCCAGCCGCTGGCCGCCGCGACGATCTTGCGGCAATCCTCGTCGCGCGAGACGTCGCCCTGCGCGACCAGTACTTCCGCCGCCCCCGCCTTGCGGCAGAGTTCGGCCGTGGCCTCGGCTTCCTTCTGGCTCGAGGAATAGTTGATGACGAGCCGCGCCCCGCTCCGCGCGAGAATTTCCGCGGTCGCTGCACCAAGTCCGGATGCGGACCCCGTCACGATTGCGCACAAGCCGTCTTTTGCCATCCGGATTTCCTTCCCCTTGATTGAATGCAAGCCTTAAGCAGCTGGCCCTGTTTAGCGAGTTTGCCGCGCCCTGCAAATCGACCAAACTCCGCTAAGCGGAATTAGTCCATAGCAGCTCTTGCGCCCATGCCGGAGCCGCAGATGGGCCTGCGGTCAACGCTTGTCAGGGCCATGGCTTTTTCGGATCATCGGGCGCAAGAAGAGACCGCGCGCCGCGCCGACCGGACGGAACGCGCCAATGGCAAAACACGGGGAACGCTGTGGCGGAGAGTGACAATATCGTCGTCGAGACCGCGGAGAAAATCTTCGCCGATCTCGCCGATCCGCAGACCATCAACAACGACAAGAAGGGTTCGTGGCAGGCGCCGCTGTGGCAGGCGCTGAGCGAAGCCGGCTTGCCATTGTCCTGGGTGCCTGACGATCTCGGCGGCTCCGGCGCCAGCCTTGCCGACGGTTTTGCGCTGCTGAACGCCGCCGGCCGCTTCGCAGTCGCGGTTCCTCTGGCCGAGACCATGCTGGCGGGCTGGCTGCTTGCGCAGGTGAAAATCGCTTCACCGGAAGGTGAGATGACGGTGCTGCCGGCCTCGCCGAAGGATCGCATTACCCTCGATGCCGACGGCGCGCTCTCCGGCCGCGCCCGCGGCGTGCCCTTTGCCAAGGCGGCGAAGCACTTTGCGGTGCTGGCGCACGGCAAGGATGGTATCTCGATTGCCTTGGTCGATGCGAGCAAGGGCCGGATCGAATCCGGACTCAATGTCGGCTACGACCACAGCGATACCGTGACGCTTGACAAGGTCCAGCCCGTCACCGTCAAGCCCGCGAAGGGCTTTGACCAGACCACGCTCATGCTGATGGGCGGCGTCGCGCGCAGCCTTCAGATCGCGGGCGCGCTGGAAGCGATGCTCGACATCTCCGTGCGCTATTCCAACGAGCGCGTCGCGTTCGAGAAGAAGATCTCGAAGTTTCAGGCCGTGCAGCACAACCTCGCCCGTCTCGCCGGCGAATCCGCCGCGGCGCTTGCGGCCGCGACGTCGGCGGCCGACGCCATCGCGAACGCAAAGTCATTCGACGACGAGGTCTATCTCGAGGCTGCCTCGGCAAAGATCCGCTGCGCGGAAGCCGCGGAAAAAGGCGGCGCCATCGCGCATCAGGTGCACGGCGCCATCGGCTTCACCAGCGAGCACATCCTGCACCGCTTTTCGCTGCGGGCGCTGGCCTGGCGCGACGATTTCGGTTCTGAGAGTCACTGGGCCGTCGAGCTCGGCAAGCTGGTGGCAAACCGCGGCGCCGACGAATTGTGGCCGCTCGTGGCTTCGCGCTGATCAGGGGACGAGACAACAATGACCGCTGCCCTTCGTTTCGATCCGATCCGCCTGCCCGAGAAGTGCGAGCAACTGCGCAAGGAAGTGCGCGCCTTCCTCGCCGAGGAAATCGCCGCCGGCACCTTCGATCCGCACAAGCCCAACCGCGAGGACACCGACGCGCCGGAATTTTCTCGCCGGGTCGGCGCCAAGGGCTGGCTGGGCATGACCTGGCCGAAGAAATATGGCGGCCAGGAGCGCTCGTTCCTCGAGCGTTACGTGGTGACCGAGGAAATGCGCGTCGCCAACGCGCCGACGCGGCGTTTCTTCGTCGCCGACCGCCAGAGCGGGCCGGTGCTGATCAAATACGCGCCCGAGCACATCAAGATGGATATCCTGCCGCGCATCTGCCGCGGCGAGATCTGCTTTGCGATCGGCATGAGCGAGCCGAACTCCGGCTCCGACCTGTTCGCGGCCAAGACGCGCGCGACCAAGACCGACGGCGGCTACCTCATCAACGGCACCAAGATCTGGACCTCGTCGGCGCACATCGCCGACTACATGATCGCGATCTTCCGGACCTCGCAGCCGACCAAGGAAAACCGCCGTCACGGCCTGACGCAGTTTCTGGTCAAGATGAAGCAGCCGGGCATCCAGGTGAACCCGATCGGCCAGATCACCGGCCAGTACGAGTTCAACGAGGTCGTCTTCACCGATTTCTTCGTGCCCGATGATCACGTGCTCGGCGAAGTCGACGGCGCCTGGAAGCAGGCGACGAGCGAGCTCGCCTATGAGCGTTCCGGCCCCGAGCGTTTTCTGGAGACCTATTACGTGCTGACCGAGCTGGTGCGCGCGGTTGGCCCCAATCCGGATACCCGCAGCGCCGAAGGCATCGGCCGGCTCGTGGCGCAGCTCCACACCATGCGGCGCATGTCGGTCTCGGTTGCGGGCATGCTGCAGGCCGGCAAGGAGCCGGTGGTAGAAGCGTCCATCGTCAAGGACATCGGCACCGTCTGGGAGCAGCAGCTTCCGCACCGCGTGCGCGATCTTGCCGCCTTCGTCGAGGAGACCGCGACCAACCGCGAGACGCTGGAGCGGCAGCTCGACTTCGCCATCAAGACCGCACCGAAACTCACCATCCAGGGCGGCACCACCGAGGTGCTGCGCGGCATCATCGCGCGCGGGCTTGGCCTGCGCTAGTCGCGCGGACTTGGTTTGCGCTAATTCAATCGAGGATCGTCATGAGCACCTATCAAGATATCGGCGTCGAAAAAGTTGGCCACGTCGGCACCATCGAGATCCGCCGCCCGCCGCTGAACTTCTTCGACATCTCGCTGATCAACCAGATCGCGGATGCGCTCGACGAGTTCGATCGCGACATCGAGATCCGCGCATCCGTGCTGTCGGCACAAGGCAAGGCATTCTGCGCCGGCGCCAATTTTGGCGATCCGGCACGCCAGGCGCAGGAAGCGCGCGAGGCCGAGAAGAAGGGCGACCCGGCTGACAACCTCGGCCCGATCAACCATCTCTACATCCAGGCCGTGCGTATCTTCCGCGCCAAGAAGCCGATCGTCGCGGCCGTGCAGGGCGCGGCCATCGGCGGCGGGCTCGGTCTCGCAGTATCGGCCGACTTCCGCGTCACCTGCCCGGAAGCGCGCTTCTCCGCCAACTTCACGAAGCTCGGTTTCCATCCGGGCTTCGGCCTGACCGTGACGCTGCCCGAGCTGATCGGCAAGAACAATGCCGAGCTGATGTTCTACACCAGCCGCCGCGTCACCGGTGAAGAGGCGGTGAAGTGGGGCCTCGCCAACGAGCTGGTGCCGCAGGACCAGGTGAAGGCAGGCGCGATGAAGCTCGCCGCCGAGATCGCCGAATGCTCCCCGCTCGGCCTCCTCTCCACCCGCGCCACGATGCGCGCCAACCTCGCCGACCGCGTGATGGCCGCGACCAATCACGAGCTCGCCGAGCAGACGCGCTTGCGGGCGACGGAAGACTTCAAGGAAGGCGTCAAGGCCACCGAAGAGCGCCGCGCGGCGAATTTTAGGGGAAGGTGATTGCGGCGACGTCTCGCCGTATCACACCAGCGTCGCCATAATCTCCCTGTCGTCCCTGCGAAAGCAGGGACCCATAACCACAGGAACGGGTTTGGCGGAGACGCGGAGTTATCATCCCGCATCATAACCACTCCCTGTGGTTATGGGTCCCGGATCTGCGCTTCGCTTGTCCGGGACGACGGCGGTATGTGTGGCAACCGCTTACGCCTCAAGCCGGAACGTCACCCCGCCGAGCAGAAACTCGCTCCCCGCAATCGCGAGCCCTTTCGCCTTCGCGGCATGCAGCACGCTCGCGACATCCGCCACCTGAAACTCCAGCGCGCTCATGATCTCGCTGGCGCCCTTCACGAAGCGGAAGGTGGCATTGGGCAGTTTCAATTCGGCACCGCCACTCGGCGCGACCCCGATGATCTTCCCCCAATGTTCAGCGAGCGCCTGAGGATCCGGGCTCTGCATCTCCACGCCCGTCAGCGCCTGCGTCACATCCTTGCGGATGAACTTTTGCCAGTCCGGCCCTGCCGGCGGATACGACCCCAGAATATCGTCGCTGCCTTTGGTATGGTTGAATTCGATGAAGGCGGCGCGGCAGTCGCGGGGGTGGAGCTGCACGCCGTGATAGGGCGCGTGGTCGATCACGTTGGCGGTGCGCACGCCCATCGCATTGGCGTTGCTGCCGCGTTCGTCCGGATCGTTGCAGCAGAAGATCGCCATATAGCCGCCGCGGCCGCCGGTCTTCTCGATGAAGCGGCCGGCGGTGGTGCCACCCTTGAACGGCGCTACCACCTCCAGCAAGATCGTGTCGACCGGGAGCAGCGCGTTCTCCAGGCCGTATTTGGCGACATTGCCATCGCGGTAGCAGACGTCGAGGCCCATGATCCCGGCGATGTCGGAGACCACAGGCGCGAGCTGCGGCGCGACGAGGCAGATCTGCCGGAGCCGCATATAGGGCGCCATCGTCATGCGCCCTTGAAGGTCGGCTTGCGCTTCTCGACAAAGGCCTTCGCGGCTTCCTTGTGATCCTCGGTGTCGCTGCAACGGGTGTGATGGATCGCCTCGCCGTCGAAGCAATCCTCCAGCGCCAGATGCTCGGCGTTGTTGATGTTGCGCTTGATGAAGCCGAGCGCGATCGATGGGCCCTGCGCCAACGACAGCGCGAGCTCGTGCGCGGCGACATCGATCTCGGCGTCGGGAACGACTTTCGTCACCATCCCGATCGCATGCGCCTCCTTCGCCGTGAGCACCGGCGACATCAGATAGAGCTCGCGCGCCCGCGCGCTGCCGAGCAGCTGCGTCAGGAAATAGGTGCCGCCATAATCGCCGGAGAAGCCGACCTTGGCGAAGGCGGTCGTGATCTTGCAGGATTCGCTCGCAATGCGCAGGTCGCAGGACAGCGCCATGGAAAGGCCGGCGCCGGCTGCCGCGCCGTCGAGCTGCGCCACCACGGGCTTCGGCATCTGGTGCAGGATGCGCGAGACCTCCATGCCGCGGCGCAGGTTCGCCATTTTCACCTCGAACGGCAGCGGCGCACGGCCTGCCGCCATCGACTTGACGTCGCCGCCGACGCACAACGAGCCGCCCGCGCCTTTGAACAGCACCGCGCGCACCTCGGGATCGTCAGCCGCGCGCCGCGCGGCCTCGACCAGCCCCGCGACCATGTCGGGGTTGAGCGCGTTCTTCCGCTCCGGGCGGTTCATCGTGATGGTGAGCAGCCCGCCTTCGAGCTTTTGCAGGACCATGTCGTTCATGGGACGTCTCCCTTGTTGTTGTTTTGCTCGGGCCTCAGCCACACCCGTCATTGCGAGGAGCGAAGCGACGAAGCAATCCAGACCGTCTCTGCGGAAACATCTCTGGATTGCTTCGCTTCGCTCGCAATGACGATCTCTATTTCTTCACCAGGGGGCAGCGCGACTGCTCCAGCGACTGGAACGCCTCGTTGCCGGACACGGTGGCGAGCAGCTTGTAGTCGTCCCAGCGGCCCTTGGACTCCGACGGCTTCTTGACCTCAAACAGGTACATATCGTGGATCATGCGGCCGTCCTCGCGGATCTTGCCGTTCTTGGCGAAGAAGTCGTTGATCGGTGTCTCCTTCATCACCTTGATGACCGCGGCCGAGTCGGTCGTGCCCGCCGCCTTCACGGCCTTCAGGTAATGCGTGACGGACGAATAAACGCCGGCCTGCGCCGAGGTCGGCGGCCGCTTCATGCGTTCGGCGAATCGCTTCGAAAATGCGCGCGTGTCATCGTTGAGGTCCCAGTAGAAGGCTTCCGCCAGCAGCAGGCCCTGCGCTGTCTCCAGCCCGATCGAGTCGATGTCGGTGACAAAGGCGAGCAGCGGCGAGACCTTCTGGCCGCCCTTGGTGATGCCGAACTCGGCCGCCTGCTTGATGGCGTTGACGGTGTCGCCGCCGGCGTTGGCAAGGCCAATCACCTTGGCTTTGGACGCTTGAGCCTGGAGCAGGAAGGACGAGAAATCCGAGGTGTTGAGCGGATGGCGCACGGCGCCGAGCACCTTGCCGCCGGTCTTGGTGACGACGGCGCTGGTGTCCTTCTCCAGGTCCTGGCCGAAGGCGTAGTCGGCGGTGAGGAAGAACCAGCTGTCGAGGCCAGACTTCACGGCGGCAAGTCCGGTCACGTTGGCCTGGCCGTAAGTGTCGAACGCGTAGTGAATGGTGTAGGGACCGCAGGCCTCGTTGGTGAGACGGATCGAGCCCGGGCCGTTGAACATGATGATCTTGTTGCGTGCTTTCGCGATCTCGCCGGCGGCGAGCGCAGTGGCCGAGGCCGCGACGTCGTAGATCATCTCGACGCCCTGGTTGTCGAGCATGTCGCGGGCGATGTTGGCGGACAGGTCAGCCTTGTTGAGATGGTCGGCCGCCAGCACCTGGATCTTGCGTCCCAGCACCTCGCCGCCAAAATCTTCGACGGCCATCTTGGCCGCAGTCTCGCTGCCGGGACCGGTGATGTCGGCATAGAGGCTCGACATGTCGAGGATGCCACCGATCTTCAGCGGCGGCTTGTCCTGGGCCTGCGCGGCGGCGCTCGCACTCAGCGCAAACGCTGCGGCAAAAATGCCCGACAAAATATGCTTCATCGAAAAAGACCTCCCTTATCGCGCCGTACTCTGATGGCGGCTTGGTTATTGCTCTTGGTTATTGCTGTTGCCGCAATCATGCCGCATGCGCAAGTGCGCAGCAAGCGCGAGGGCGTTGCGGGCGCATGATTGCCGCACATGTTTTCCGCAAAGCGGAATGGCATGTTGCGGCGAAATGTTTCCACCGTCATTGCTGTGCAAGTTCATTAATTCGCTGATCGAGTGTGAGGCAATGGCGACGCGTCACGCGAACTGCCGTAGGGTGGGCAAAGGCGCGCTCTTCGCGCCGTGCCCACGAGCCCGCGCGACAAATCAAAGACGTGGGCACGCTTCGCTTTGCCCACCCTACGATAGCCTTCGCGGTTCGCCACGTTTGCGTTAGAACTAGAGCACAACGCAACCTTTCCGGGCACCGTGACGCGACTGCTTCATCTCATCGTCGCACTTCCTCTCGTCGCCGGTCACACCGCGTTCGCCGCACCGTGCCAGTTCGAGTCCCAAGGCGACGGCCGCGTCGCCGCAATCGTCGATGCGCGTGGCGTGCGTCTCGACGACGGCCGCGAGGTGCGCCTCGCCGGGATCGAGCCAACCGCAACGACGAGGCAGGCGCTGACATCGCTGCTCACCGGACGCGACGTCACGCTGCGCGGCACCGACGACACGCCCGACCGCTACGGCCGTCAGGGCGCACTCATCTTCGTCGGCGAAAGCGAGGCCCCCATCCAAGCCATGCTGCTCGCCCAGGGCGACGCCCTCGTCTCCGCCGAGATCGCGGACAAGGACTGCGCGGCGGCCCTGATGGCGGCGGAGACCGAGGCACGGCGCCAAAAAAAGGGCAACTGGGCTGACCCGTCGGCCATAAAAAACGCGGAAAGTCCGGACGATATTTTGGCGGGGATCGGGCGCTTTATGGTGGTCGAGGGCAAAGTCCTGTCGGTCCGGCAAGCTGGGGCAATGACCTACCTCAACTTCGGACGAAACTGGACACGCGGCTTTGCCGTGACTATTTCAAAGCGTACGCAACCCGCGCTCGAAAACGCCGGGATCACTCTTAAGTCCCTGGAAAATAGACGGATTCGCGTCCGGGGCTGGGTCGAGGGGAATTCAGGGCCGCGCATCGATGTGCGCCTTGCGGGGCAGGTCGAGTTGCTGGGTGCAAACGAGCCGACAGGGGTAAGGCCCTAAAGAGGGCCAGGCACGGGTTAAGCGACGTGGATGGGGTGCTAGAACGGCACGTATCGAGTGAACGCCGCCGCCTGCGGGCTGCGCCGGCGGCGCTGTGCCTCGTGCTGGGCTCAGCCCTTGCCGGTTGCGGCGACATGAACCGGTTCCAGACCGCGGCGGCCCCGCCGACCGTGGCGATACCCAAGCCGAAACCGGCGGTCGCGCAGACCCCCGCCACCGAAAAAGAGCACGAGCGCATCCTGGCGAGCTATGGCGGCACCTATGACGACCCCAGGCTCGAATCGCTGGTCAGCAAGACCGTCGACCGGCTCGTCGCGGCGTCCGACCGCCCCGACCAGGGCTATAAGGTCACCATCCTCAATTCCGGCGCGGTGAATGCGTTCGCGCTGCCGAACGGCCAGCTCTACGTCACCCGCGGCCTGCTTGCGCTCGCCAGCGACACCTCGGAATTGTCCTCCGTGCTCAGCCACGAGATGGCGCATGTGCTGTCCAAGCACGCCGCGATGCGCGAGGACCAGGCGCGCCAGGCCGCGATCGTCACCCGCGTCGTCACCGACATGAGCAACGATCCCGATCTCACCGCGCTTGCGCTGGCCAAGACCAAGCTCACCATGGCGAGCTTTTCGCGCAACCAGGAGTTCGAGGCCGACGGCATCGGCGTCGGCCTTTCCGCCAAGGCACATTTCGACCCCTATGGCGCCGCCCGCTTCCTGTCGGCGATGGAGCGCAATGCCGAGCTCAAGGTCGGCAAGACCTCGCTCGATCCGCGCGCGCAGGATTTCACCTCGTCGCATCCGGCCACCCCCGAGCGCGTGCAGAATGCGCAGACCATCGCACGGCAATATGCGGCGCCCGAGGGCGCCGAGCGCGACCGCGAGACCTACCTCGCCGCGATCGACAACCTCGTCTATGGCGAAGATCCCAGCGAAGGTTTTGTCCGCGGCCGGCGCTTCCTGCATCCGAAACTCGGCTTCACCTTCCAGGCGCCGGACAATTTCACGCTCGACAACACCGCGCAGGCGGTGATCGGCGTGCGCGACGGCGGCTCGCAGGCGATGCGCTTCGACGTCGTGAGGGTGCCGGCCGAGCAGTCGCTGGGCGATTACCTGAATTCCGGCTGGATGGAGGGCGTCGAGAAGGCCTCCACCGAAGACATCACCATCAACGGTTTTCCGGCTGCGTCCGCCACCGCCAAGGGCGATCAGTGGCAGTTCAAGGTCTATGCGTTGCGCTTCGGCAGCGACGTCTATCGCTTCATCTTCGCGACACGGCAGAAATCGACCGAGAGCGAGCGCAACGCGCGCGAGACCGTCAATTCATTCCGCCGCCTGACGCTCGACGAGATCCAGGCCGCGCGCCCCCTGCGCATCAAGGTCATCACCGTGCAGCCCGGCGACACCGTGGAATCGCTCTCCCATCGCATGGCCGGCGTCGATCATCCCGCCGAACGCTTCCGCGTGCTGAACGGGCTCGATCGCAACGCGCAGGTGAAGGTGCGGGATCGCGTGAAGGTCGTGGCGGATTGACGCGCGCTAAGCGCGCGTCATCGCGGGGCGCGCTTAGCGCGAACCCGGGATCTCGAGCCACAAAGACAGTGCCGTAGGGTGGGCAAAGGCGCGTAGCGCCGTGCCCACGATCCGTCAATGATAGCGACAGATGGTGGGCACGCTTCGCTTTGCCCACCCTACGAGACCTGCTCTGCCGACCTACCGCGCCTTTTCCTTCAGAAACGCGATGATATCAGCACGATCCCGCGCGTCCGGGACGTCGAAAAACATCTTGGTTTCCGGCACCATGGCCTGCGGTCCGGCCAGCCATTTGTCGAGATTGTCCTCGGTCCAGACGATCCCTGAGTTCTTCAGATCGGCCGAATAGTCATAGCCGGGCACGCTGCCCGCCTTGCGACCGACCACGCCCTTGTGCATCGGGCCGACTGCGTTCTCATTGATGGAGTGACAATCTGCGCAGCCCTTGTAGAGCGTTTGGCCGCGCGCGACGTTGCCGGTGGCATGGGCAAGCCCGGTCGAGAAAACGATCGCGACGATGGTGAGGACCAGGCTTACGGTAAGGACTAGGCTTGCAAAACTTTGCGGGTGGACGGGATTGGACCGGACGTTCATGGAATCTCCTGCTTGCGTCGCCGCAAACAGGATCGCCCGGCCTGAATTTTATTCCCGTCCGCTGGACGCGGCTTAAGCGCCCGCGTCCATGTCGCCCGCCTCACGCTGGCCGCTGAGCCAGAGTGCGAGCAGGGTCCAGAACGCGCCTGACAGCAGATACGCACCCGACGCGATGACGCCGAGATTGGTGGCGAGCAGAAGCGCCACCAGCGGCGCGAAGCCGGCACCGAACAGCCAGGCCATATCCGAGGTCAGCGCGGAAGCCGTGTAGCGGTACGCCTGCCGGAAGTTCGAGGCGATCGCGCCCGAGGACTGGCCGAAGGAGAGACCCAGCAGGATGAAACCGATCACCATGTAGATGGTCTCACCGAACGCGCCGGCATCGAGCAGCTGCGGAGCAAAACCGCTGTAGATCGCGATCGCAATGGCCGATCCCATCAGCAGCGATTTGCGGCCGACGCGGTCGGCGATGATGCCGGAGGCCACGATCGCCGCGACGCCGAACACGGCGGCGACGATCTCGATGATCAGGAAGCGCACCGGGCTTTCGCGGGTGAACAGGAACACCCAGGACAGCGGAAACACCGTGACCATGTGGAACAGCGCGAAGCTCGCGAGCGGCGCGAATGCACCGAGCATGATGTTCTGGCCTTCGCGCGCGACGGTCTCGGAGATTCGCGCGGGCTGCAATTCGCGGGTCTCGAACAACGAAGCATATTCTTCCGTCGTCACCATGCGCAGGCGCGCGAACAGCGCCACGACGTTGATGGCGAAGGCGACGAAGAACGGATAGCGCCAGCCCCAGTCGAAGAAGTCGTCGGCCGAGAGATTGCCGGCGAAATAGGCGAACAGCGCGCTTGCCACGATCAGGCCGAGCGGCGCGCCGAGCTGCGGCACCATCGCGTACCAGCCGCGCTTGGAGGGCGGCGCGTTCAGCGCCAGGAGCGAAGCCATGCCGTCCCAGGCGCCGCCCCAGGCCAGACCCTGCGCGATACGCGCCAGCGCCAGCAGCCAGATCGCGGCAACGCCGATGTCGTGATAGCCGGGCAGGAACGCGAGCGCGACGGTGGCGGTGCCGAGCAGAAACAGCGCCGAGACCAGCTTGGCGGTTTTGCCGTACTCGCGATCGACCGTCATGAAAATGACGGTCCCGATCGGCCGGGCCACGAAGGCCAGCGCGAAGATCATGAAGGAATAGAGGGTGCCGGTCAGCTCGCTGGTGAACGGGAACACCAGGCGCGGGAATACGATCACCGAGGCGATCGCGTAGACGAAGAAGTCGAAGAATTCCGAGGTGCGGCCGATGATGACGCCGATGGCGATCTCGCCGGGACTGGCCTGGTCGTGGCCGTGCTCGCCCGAGTGGAGGTCTGCCATTGCAGGGGTCTGTGCCGTCGCCATTCGTGCGCCCTTAACGTCCTGAAAACCAAAGCCGACCGCCCGGCGGGGCGCCAGGCAATCTGCCCCTGTTTGACCCAACATTCCGCAGTGCAACATTGGACAAATTGTCCAATGTCCGGATTGCTGCGCCGCAGCTACCCCTTGGGCCCGCAAAGGAAACTCATTCTCATAAGGCTCGGCCCGTGTCCCGTCTCAAGATCCTGGCGCTGCTACCCCTGGCAGCTGCGCTCAGCGGCTGCAACTATGTCGTGCTGGCGCCTGCCGGCGATATCGCAGCGCAACAGCGCGACCTCGTCATCATCTCCACCGTCCTGATGCTCCTGATCGTCGTCCCCGTGATGGCGCTGACGGTGCTGTTTGCCTGGCGCTACCGCCAGTCCAACACCTCGGCCCGCTACGAGCCGGATTGGGACCACTCGACCAAGCTCGAGCTGGTGATCTGGTCGGCGCCGCTGCTGATCATCATCTGCCTGGGCGCGCTGACCTGGATGGGCACGCATCTGCTCGACCCCTATCGCAACATCGGCCGCATCCATGCGGAACGCGCCGTGGACCAGTCCAAGGCTCCGCTCGACGTCGATGTCGTCGCGCTCGACTGGAAGTGGCTCTTTATCTACCCCGATTACGGCATCGCCACCGTCAACGAGCTCGCCGCGCCGGTCGACCGCCCGATCAACTTCCACATCACCGCCTCCTCGGTGATGAACTCGTTCTACATCCCCGCACTCGCCGGTCAGATCTACGCGATGCCGGGCATGGAGACGTCGCTCCACGCCGTGATCAACCACGCCGGTACCTACAAGGGTTTTTCGGCGAACTACAGCGGCGCCGGCTTCTCTGGCATGCACTTCAACTTCAAGGGCCTCGACGACAAGGGCTTTGACGCCTGGATCGCGCAGGCCAAATCAGCCGGCGGCTCGCTCGGCCGCGCCGAATATCTCCAGCTCGAAAAGCCGAGCGAGAACGAGCCGGTGCGCCGCTGGGGCACCGTCGATTCCGACCTCTACCGCCTGATCCTCAACATGTGCGTCGAGACCGGCAAGATGTGCCAGAGCGAGATGATGGCGATCGACGCCAAGGGCGGCAACGGCCATGAGGGCCTGAACAACACCCTGCCGCTGGCCTACGACAAGTACGCCCGCCGCGGCAGCCCGCTCGGGCCGGAGCCGACCTTCGTCGCCGGCACCTGCACGCCCGATGCGCCGCAGGGCAGGACCACCGCCTCCATCACGGCACCCGCCGACACCGCGCCGCTGCTCGGTGCCGGCCTGAAGCGGCCGATCTTCACGCCGCTGAAGTCCTCGTCCTTCTTCCTCGGACAACGTCCCAAGTCAGACTCCTGAAGTCAGACTCCTAAAGAGAGCTCGCATGTCTCCTGATCTTCTCAAGCTCATCTTCGGCCGTCTCGGCCTCGATTCGCTGCCGCTGCACGAGCCGATCCTGGTCGGCACCTTCGTGATGGTGGCGCTCGGCGGCGGCGCACTGTTCGCCGGCATCACCTATTTCCGCCTCTGGGGCTATCTGTGGCGCGAGTGGTTCACCACCGTGGACCACAAGCGCATCGGCATCATGTACATGATCCTCGGCATCGTGATGCTGCTGCGCGGCTTCGCAGACGCGCTGATGATGCGCGCACAACAAGCACTCGCGTTCGGCGGCTCCGAAGGCTTCCTTCCCGCCCATCACTACGACCAGGTCTTCACCGCCCACGGCGTGATCATGATCTTCTTCGTGGCGATGCCGCTGGTCACCGGCCTGATGAACTACGTGGTGCCGCTGCAGATCGGCGCGCGCGACGTGTCGTTCCCGTTCCTGAACAATTTCAGCTTCTGGATGACGGTCGGCGGCGCAGTGCTGGTGATGGCTTCGCTGTTCATCGGCGAATTCGCCCGCACCGGCTGGCTGGCCTATCCGCCGCTGTCGAACATCGGCTACAGTCCTGACGTCGGCGTCGACTATTACATCTGGGCGCTGCAGGTCGCAGGCGTCGGCACGACCTTATCCGGCATCAACCTGATCTGCACCATCGTCAAGCTGCGCTGTCCCGGCATGACCATGATGAAGATGCCGGTGTTCACCTGGACCGCGCTCTGCACCAACATCCTGATCGTCGCCTCCTTCCCCGTCCTGACCGTCGTGCTCGCGATGCTCTCGCTTGACCGCTACGTCGGCACCAACTTCTTCACGAACGATTTCGGCGGCAGCCCGATGATGTACGTGAACCTGATCTGGATCTGGGGTCATCCCGAGGTCTACATTCTGGTTCTCCCCGCCTTCGGCATCTTCTCGGAAGTCACCTCGACCTTCTCCGGCAAGCGGCTGTTCGGCTACACCTCGATGGTCTACGCCACGGTGGTCATCACCATCCTGTCGTACCTGGTCTGGCTGCACCACTTCTTCACGATGGGCTCGGGCGCCAGCGTCAACTCGTTCTTCGGCATCACCACGATGATCATCTCGATCCCGACGGGCGCGAAGATGTTCAACTGGTTGTTCACGATGTATCGCGGCCGCATCCGCTTCGAGCTGCCGATGCTGTGGACGATCGCCTTCATGCTGACCTTCGTGCTCGGCGGCATGACCGGCGTGCTGCTCGCAGTGCCGCCGGCCGACTTCGTCCTGCACAACAGCCTGTTCCTGATCGCGCACTTTCACAACGTGATCATCGGCGGCGTGGTGTTCGGCGCGTTCGCCGGCATCAACTACTGGTTCCCGAAGGCGTTCGGCTTCAAGCTCGATCCGTTCTGGGGCAAGCTGTCGTTCTGGTTCTGGGTCACCGGCTTCTACATGGCCTTCATGCCGCTCTATGTGCTCGGCCTGATGGGCGTGACCCGCCGCCTGCGCGTGTTCGACGATCCGTCCTTGCAGATCTGGTTCGTCATCGCCGCGATCGGCGCCGGCCTGGTCTTCCTCGGCATCCTCTGCATGCTGATGCAGTTCGCAGTCAGCTTCCTCAAGCGCGAGCAGCTCAAGGACGTCACCGGCGATCCCTGGGATGCACGCACGCTGGAATGGGCGACCTCCTCGCCGCCGCCGGACTACAACTTCGCCTTCACCCCCGTCGTTCACGACAATGACGCGTGGTGGGACATGAAGAAGCGCGGCTATCAGCGTCCGCTCTTGGGGTTCAAGCCGATCCACATGCCCAGCAGCACCGGCACCGGCATCATCCTCGCCGGCCTCGCCACCGCGATGGGATTCGGCCTGATCTGGTACATCTGGTGGCTTGCCGCCGTGAGCTTCATCGCGATGCTCGCCGTCGGCATCGGTCACACCTTCAACTATCACCGCGACTTCGACATCCCGGCCGACGACGTCATCCGGACCGAGGACGCGCGCACCAAACTGCTCGCCGGAGCCAAGTAAATGACTGTCGCTGTCAATCCTACCCAAACCGGCGAGCCGCTCTTCTATCTCGCCGACGAACACCCGCATCCGGAAGGCTACAGCACCTCGCTCGGCTTCTGGATCTACCTGATGAGCGACTGTCTCATCTTCGCGATGCTGTTCGCCGCCTTCGGCGTGCTCGGCGGTAACTACGCCGCCGGCCCGGCCCCGAAGGACCTGTTCGAGCTGCCGCTGGTCGCGGTGAACACCTCGATGCTGCTGCTGTCGTCGATCACCTATGGCTTTGCCATGCTGACGATGCAGCAGAACAAGATCGCCCTGACCCAGATGTGGCTGGCGATCACCGGCCTGTTCGGCCTCGCCTTCATCGGTATCGAGCTCTCCGAGTTCGCCCACATGATCCATGAAGGCGCGACCCCGCAGCGCAGCGCCTTCCTGTCCGCCTTCTTCACGCTGGTCGGCACCCACGGCCTGCACGTCTCCTGCGGCCTGATCTGGCTAGTGACCCTGATGGTGCAGGTCTGGAAGTTCGGCCTGATCGAAGCCAACCGCCGCCGCCTGATGTGCCTGTCGATGTTCTGGCACTTCCTGGACGTGGTCTGGATCGGCGTCTTCACCTTCGTCTATCTCCTGGGAGTTCTGCGATGAACACCGATACCCACGCCGCCCACGCGGACGGCCATCACCACGGCGACGACCACGCCCACGGCACGTTCTCGACCTACATGCTCGGCTTCGTGCTCTCGGTCGTGCTGACCGCGATCCCGTTCTGGCTGGTGACGAGCGGCGCGCTGCCGAGCAAGCAGATCACCGCACTGGTCATCATGGCCTTCGCGGTCGTGCAGATCGTCGTGCACATGATCTACTTCCTGCACATGAACACCAAGTCCGAGAACGGCTGGAGCATGATGGCGCTGATCTTCACCATCGTCATGGTGGTGATCGCGCTGTCCGGTTCGCTGTGGGTGATGAACCACCTCAACAGCAACATGATGCCGATGCACCAGATGACGGGAATGAAGTGAGCGAGACTCCGAAGTGAGCAAGGCTTGGAAGTGAGCAAGGCTTGGACCGTGACAGGCAGGGACAAGGGCGCGCGCCGCAAGGCTGCGCGTCCGCGCCTGTGGCTCACGGTCCTCTCGCTCACGGCCTTTGCACTTCTGATCGCACTCGGCGTCTGGCAGATCGAACGGCGCGCCTGGAAGCTGGCGCTGATCGACCGCGTCGAGCAGCGCGTCCATGCCCCGGCCCAGCCGATCCCGTCGCCCGCGGCCTGGCCGGCCGTCTCCACCGCAAACGACGAATACAGGCACGTCAGCCTCACCGGCCGCTTCCTGCATGACCGCGAGACGCTGGTTCAGGCCGTCACCGAGGAAGGCCCCGGCTATTGGGTGCTGACGCCGCTTCAGCGCGGCGACGGCACGCTGGTGCTGGTCAATCGCGGCTTCGTGCCGTCCGAGCGGCGCGACGCATCGACGCGCCAGAACGGCAATCCGGACGGCCAGGTCGAGATCACGGGCCTGCTCCGCATGACGGAGCCGAAGGGCGGATTCTTGCGGAACAACGTGCCCCAGCACAACCGCTGGTACTCGCGGGATGTCGCCGCGATTGCGGCAGCGCGCGGCCTCCACGATGTCGCGCCGTTCTTCATCGATGCTGACGCCGGATCACAAACCACCGGCGCGCCGATCGGCGGATTGACCGTGATCCGCTTTCCCAATAACCACCTGATCTACGCGCTGACGTGGTTTGCCCTGGCTTTCATGCTGGCGGGTAAACTTTTCGTCACATTCGGCGGCGGGCTGTTCCGCCGCAAGCGCTTCGTCCACGAACCGGCCGGCGGCTCCGATGCCACCGCCCGCAGGACGGGATCAGATGCTGGAACGATCGTCGAATCTACCTGACGACGGAATGACGCATGACGCCGTCACGCTGCAATCGCCGGCGGACGCGCGCAGCGAGCTGATCGGCGTTGCGCCGACCGACGACGAGACCAACCGCAAGAACATGGCGCTGCTGATCCAGCTGCGCTGGACCGCGGTGGTCGGCCAGATCGTGACCATCGGCGGCGTGCATTTTGGCCTGGGTATTCCCCTGCCATTGGAACGGATGGGCGCGGTGATCGGCGCGCTGCTGCTGCTCAACGTCTCCAGCCTCGTCTGGGTGCGCCATCGCGCCGCGATCACCAACAACGAGCTGCTGGTCGCCTTGATGCTCGATGTCGCGGCGCTGACGGCGCAGCTCTACCTCAGCGGCGGCGCCACCAATCCCTTCACCTCGCTGTTCCTGCTCCAGGTCACGCTGGGCGCGGTGCTGCTTAATGCCCGTTCGACCTGGTCGCTGGTCGCACTGACCTGCGCGAGTTTCATCTGGCTGACCATGGCCTACCGGCCGCTCGACCTGCCGCCGAACCCGATCAGCGAGGCCTACAGTCTCACCGTGACCGGCATGCTGCTGGGCTTCGTCCTCAACGCCGTGCTGCTGGTCGTGTTCGTCACCCGGATCAACAGGAATTTGCGCGAGCGCGATGCGCATCTGGCGGCACTGCGCCAGCATGCGGCCGAGCAGGACCACATCGTCCGCATGGGCCTGCTCGCCTCCGGCGCGGCGCATGAGCTCGGCACACCGCTCGCCTCGCTGTCGGTCATCCTCAGCGACTGGCGCCGCATGCCCGATCTCGCCGCCGATCAGGAACTTGCCGAGGATCTCGCGGAGATGGAAACCTCTCTGCAACGCTGCAAGACCATCGTGACGGGCATCCTGGTGTCGGCGGGCGAAGCGCGCGGCGAAGGTTCCTCGCCGACGACGGTGACGGCCTTCGTTACCGCGCTGGTGAACGAGTGGCGCGACGCACGCTCGGCCCGCACGCTCTATTTCGTCAACACGTTCGGCGAGGACGTCGCGATCGTCTCTGACATCGCGCTGAAGCAAGTGATCTTCAACGTGCTCGACAATGCCTATGAGGTCTCGCGCGAATGGGTGGAGCTGCTGGCCGAGCGCGAGGGCGACAATCTCGTGCTGTCGATCAGCGATCGCGGCCCGGGCTTTGCGCCGGAGATGCTGGCGCAGCTCGGAAAACCCTATCACTCGAGCAAGGGCCGCGCCGGCGGCGGGCTCGGCCTGTTCCTGGTGGTGAACGTCGTGCGCAAGCTCGGCGGCAGCGTGACCGCCGAGAACCACAGGAAGCGTGGCGCCACCGTCCGCCTGACGCTGCCGCTCGCAACGCTCGCGATCGGAGGAAATTTTGACGCCTGACCGTTCGCTCATCGTCGTCGAGGACGATGCCGGCTTCGCGCGCACGCTGAAACGCTCGTTCGAGCGCCGCGGCTACGACGTCGTCCTCGCAGCTTCGATCGAAGAGGTGCGGAAGGTGCTGGAGGAGCGATCCTTTGGACACGCGGTGGTCGATCTCAAGCTCGGCGGCGCCTCGGGCCTCGCCTGCGTCGAGCTGCTGCACACGCATGATCCGGAGATGCTGATCGTGGTGCTGACCGGCTTTGCCAGCATCTCTACCGCCGTCGAGGCGATCAAGCTCGGCGCCTGCCACTACCTGGCAAAGCCGTCGAACACCGACGATATCGAAGCCGCCTTCAACAAGGCCGAAGGCAACGCCGAAGTCGCACTCGATGCACGGCCGACCTCGATCAAGACGCTGGAATGGGAGCGCATCCACCAGACGCTGATCGAGACCGATTTCAACATCTCGGAAGCGGCGCGACGATTGGGCATGCACCGGCGCACGCTGGCAAGAAAGCTCGAGAAGCGGCCGGTGAAGTGAGCCAACATAGGGTGGGTTAGCCGTGCGGCTGCGCGAAGCGTAGTCGCTCGGCGTAACCCACCGCTTTAATTTCCGCGGAGACAGAAGGGTGGGTTACGCTTCGCTGACCCACCCTACGAAGTACGAAACTCAAAACAAAAAAGCCCGGCCAGCCGGCCGGGCTTTTGATTGCTTGCGATCGACGCTGCGAGACGCTTACGCGGCCTCGTCGGCGACGGCGGTGTCGTCGCCATCGGTATCGCCGTCGGCATCCGCCTCGCCCTCGCCGTCGGCGGCTTCCGCCTTGGCGTTGGTGCGGCGCGGGCTCTTGGCGAGCTGGGCCTCGATCTCCTTGACCGCTTCGGTCTCGGTCGAGTGCTGCACAACCGCGATCTCCCGGGAGAGACGATCGAGCGCCGCTTCATAGAGCTGACGTTCAGAGTACGACTGCTCGGGCTGCGACTCGGAACGGTAGAGGTCGCGCACGACTTCCGCGATCGCGACGATGTCGCCCGAATTGATCTTTGCTTCGTATTCCTGGGCGCGGCGCGACCACATGGTGCGCTTGACGCGAGCACGGCCCTTCAACGTCTCCAGCGCCTTCTTCACCAGCGCGGGGTCGGACAGCTTGCGCATGCCGACGTTCGCAACCTTGGCCGTCGGCACGCGCAGCGTCATCTTGTCCTTGATGAAATTGATGACGAACAGCTCGAGCTTCGCACCGGCGATCTCCTGCTCCTCGATGGCCAGGATCTGGCCAACGCCGTGAGCGGGATAGACGACGAATTCGTTGGCCTTGAAGCCCTGGCGCTGGGTCACGACCTTCTTTTCCTCGACCTTCGGCGCGGGTGCAGCAGCCTTCACGGCCGGCTTCGCAGCAGCAACGGGGGCTTTGGCAGGGGCGGCAGCAGCAACAGGAGCCTTCGGAGCAACGGGCTTGGCAGCGGAAGCCTTGGCAGCAGCAGGCTTGGCAACGGTCGCTTTCGCGGCCGGTTTGGCAGTCTTGTGAGGCATTGCGCTTCTTTTGTTCTTCGAGGACTTTGCAGCCGGTGCCTTAGTCGCGGTCCGACCCTTGGATGCGCTACGGCTGGCCGCGGCGACTTTTTTGGCCTCCTTATGGGAAGCCCTCGCTGAAGTACTCTTTTTACGCGTTTTCTGTGACACAGCCTGCGCGCGGAAACTGCCACGCCCCTGTTCGACATTTGGTTTCACGGGAACCCAACGGGGCCAACTGGGCTGACGGGGTTCAGCTTAATGTGCTCAATATAGCACATTTCCCGCAAAAATCAATGATTTAGGGGTCTTGAGGGCTGGTTTTCGGCACTGACGAAGGTATTAGGGTTAAGTTTGGGCGAGAATTAGTCTCCCGAGCCCGGGTTCGGAGAAAAATATTTCTCGAACTTTCCTTCCTGGCCGTCGAATTCCTTCGCGTCGGGGGGTGATTCTTTCTTCTGGGTGATGTTCGGCCAGCTTTTGGCGTAGTCGGCATTGACCTGGAGCCACTTTTCGAGGCCCGGTTCCGTGTCCGGCTTGATCGCGTCGGCGGGGCATTCCGGCTCGCACACGCCGCAGTCGATGCATTCGTCAGGATGGATGACGAGCATGTTCTCGCCCTCGTAGAAACAGTCGACCGGGCAGACCTCGACGCAGTCGGTATACTTGCACTTGATGCAGGCTTCAGTGACGACGTAAGTCATCCAACGCTCCGAAAAGCTCTTTTAAAAGTCGCGGCTTGCGTAGCGCGGATGGCCCGGCGCCGCAAGGTCGGGAACGGCCGATCATGACGGCTTTGCGCTTTGATCGGCCAAGAAATGAACTCAAAGCGCAATTAATTGCGCTTCGCTTCGCTCAGCTCCTCGTAGAGCACGCGGGCCGAGGCGGCATCGCCGCGGCGCTCGTTGAAAGCGGTTACTTTCAGCACGCGCACGGTGCGATCGAGCGCGATGGTGATCACGTCGCCAATCTTGATCGCATGGCCCGGCGACTTCTCGCGTGTGCCGTTGATGCGAACGTGGCCGGACTCAACAAGCTCGGCCGCGGAGGTGCGCGCCTTCACCACCCGCGCGTGCCACAGCCATTTGTCGAGGCGCTGCCGCTCGGTCGTGGGATCACTCCTTGCGACCGGACAGCTGCTCTTTCAGCGCAGCAAGCTTTGCGAAGGGCGAGTTCGGATCGGCCGGACGATCGCGCTCGCGCGGGTTCGCGCTCGAGGCGTAGGGGCGCAGCGAGGGTCCGCCCTGACGGTCACGGCCCTTGTCGCGGTCACGACCGCGATTGTCGCGGCCCTTGTCGCGATCTCCACCGAACTTGCCCTTGTTGCGATCGCGATCCTTGTTGTCGCGATCCTTGCCCTCGAAGCGGCGGTTCTTGTCGTCGCGCCCTTCCTGGCGCGGCGCGCCTTCGGCACCACCTTCGCGGGGCTTGCGGAAATCCCTGGCCCCATCCCTGCGATGACCGCCGCCGTGACGATGGCGCTCATTGCGCTTCTCGCCGTCGGCTGACGGCGCGGCCTCGCCCTCGGCAGGGGCGGCGCCAGCTTCAGCACCTGCCTGCGGGCGCTGATTGTGGTGACGCTGGTGGCGATGGCGCTCGTGGCGCGGCTTGCGATCCTCGTGGCGGCCGCCGGGACGCCAGACCTCGACGAGCTCGGGCTCGGCAGGCGCGGCGGCAGCCTCGACTGGCGCGGCCGCATCGGCCGATGCGGCAGCTTCCGTTGCAGCGGCCTCGGCAGGAGCGGCTTCCGCAGCCTCGGTGGGCGCAGCAGCCTCTTCCGCCGGCGGCGCGATGCCGGGGGCATCCTCGGGCGTGACGGGGGCATCCGGCGATGCTTCGAGCGCCGGCTCTTCATGCGCGGGCTCGTCGTGCTGCTCCATACCGGGCGCGTCCTCGACGGTGACGGGCTCGGCGGCGGCTTCGATCGCGGTGTCCGCGCTCGCGGCGGCATCATCGGTCGCAGCCGGTTCAGTCGGAGCCTCTGCGCTTGCTTCGGCAGCCGGCGTCTCCGCAGCGGCAGCCACCGGCTTCGGCGGCAGCGGCGCACGCTTCTCCATGCGATAGCCGAGCGCGCGCAGCACCGAGGCGAAATCCTCGCCGGCCGAACCAGTGAGCGAGGTCATCGCCTGCGTCACCACAAAGCTGCGGCCGTCGAACGCGCCGGCGGGCTTTTCGCCGGGCGAGTTCTCGCGCCAGGCCAGCGCCGGGCGGATCAGATCGGCAAGGCGCTCCAGAATGTCGACACGCACGGCGCGCTCGCCGGCCTGCTTGTAGCCGAGCACGCGATAGGCATCGCGCGGCAGCTGCTTGTCGACCGGGAACGAGGTGCGGCCCGAAGATGCCAGATGCTGCGCGCCCGAGAGCGAGGACAGATCGACATTGTCCTGCTTCAGCGCCCACAGCAGTGCGGCCAGCGCGCGTCCGGCGGGCTTCAAGAGGCCGGGGAAATAGATGTGATAGGCGCCGAAACGCACGCCGTATTTGCGCAACACGGCGCGCGAGGGCTGGTCGAGATCCTTCAGCTCGTTGGCGATCTTGGGACGCTCGAGCACGCCGAGCGCCTCGACCAGCTGATAGGCGATGCCGCGGGCAATGCCGGTGACGTCCTCGGCCTTCGACAGCTCGAACATCGGCCCGAGCAGCTTTTCGATATGGGTCTTGAGCCAGAGCTCGAGCCGGGCCTGCACCTTCTCACGCGGTGCACCGGTGAGGCGCTCGTCGGAGATGATGCGGATGCGCGGATGCAGCGCCTCCTCTGCGGCAGACAGGCGCGCCACGGCATCGCCGGTCCAACGGATCGTGCCTTCCGAGGTCAGCACGAACTGATCGTCCGGCGCATTGCCCAGTTTTTCGGCGCGCGCGTTGATCTCGCCGGCGAGCACCGCTTGCGCTGCAGCCTGCAAGGCTTTCGCATCGGAGCCTGCTTCCGCCGCATCCGGTGCAAAGGTGAAGCCATCGAGGCGGCCGATGACATGGCCTTCGACGATGACTTCGCCGGTCTTGCCGATTTCAGTATTCAAGCTCGTGTTCTCCCGCAGGCGGCGCATCAATACACTGGTCCGGCGATCAACGAAACGCTCAGTCAAGCGTTCATGGAGCGCATCCGATAATTTATTTTCGACCTCGCGGGCGATCCCCTGCCAGCGTTCGGGGTCTTTCAGCCAGTCCGGGCGGTTGGCGACGAAGGTCCAGGTGCGGATCTGGGCGATCCGGGCCGACAGCGTGTCGATGTCGCCGTCGATGCGGTCGGCCTGGTCGACCTGGGCCGCGAACCAGGAATCGGGGATGCAGCCCTTCTGCATCAGGAAGCCGTACAGCGTGGTGACGAGCTCGGCATGGGCGGCCGGCGACAGTTTTCGGTAATCAGGGACCTGGCAGGCCTCCCACAGCCGTTCCACCGCCGCCTTGCCATGCGCGATATCGCGCACCTCGACGTCGCGGGCGGCGTGGTCGAGCACGCGCATGTCCTCGGCGATCGGCGCGCGCGTCAGCGCCTCATGGCCGGGCGACTGGTTCAGGGACACCTGGAGCGCGCCGAGCGAGGCGAAATCCAGCTTCGCATTGCGCCATTGCAGCATCTTCACGTTGTCGAAGGTGTGGTTCTGCAGCGCGTTGACGAGCTCGGGCTCGAACGGCCCGCAGCGGCCCGTCGTGCCAAAAGTACCGTTGCGCGTGGCGCGCCCCGCACGCCCGGCGATCTGCGCGAACTCGGCCGGCGTCAGGCGGCGGAACTGGTAGCCGTCGAACTTGCGGTCGGAGGCGAACGCGACGTGGTCGACGTCGAGATTGAGGCCCATGCCGACGGCGTCGGTGGCGACGAGGTAGTCGACGTCGCCGTTCTGGAACATCTCCACCTGCGCATTGCGCGTGCGGGGGCTAAGCGATCCCAGCACCACGGCCGCGCCGCCATGCTGGCGGCGGATCAGCTCGGCGATGGCGTAGACCTCGTCTGCCGAGAAGGCGACGATGGCGGTGCGGCGCGGCTGGCGCGTGATCTTGCGGTCGCCGGCGAATTCCAGCTGCGACAGGCGCGGCCGCGTGATCATGGACACGCCCGGCAGCAGCCGCTCGATGATGGGGCGCATCGTGGCCGCGCCCAACAGCAGCGTCTCGTCGCGGCCGCGGCGGTTGAGGATGCGGTCGGTGAAGACGTGGCCGCGCTCCAGGTCAGACGCGATCTGGACCTCGTCGACGGCGAGGAAGGAGACGTCGAGGTCGCGCGGCATCGCCTCGACGGTGGAGACCCAGTAGCGCGGGTTCTTCGGCTTGATCTTCTCCTCGCCCGTGATCAGCGCGACGGCCTCGCTGCCGACCCGTGCGGCGATCTTGTTATAGACCTCGCGCGCGAGCAGCCGCAGCGGCAGCCCGATCACGCCAGAGGGATGCGCGAGCATCCGCTCGATGGCGAGATGGGTCTTGCCGGTGTTGGTCGGCCCGAGCACTGCAGTGACGCCCGCGCCGGGTGCGCGCTCGGAGGCGAAGGGGGAGGAGGAGAAGGCCATGTCTGGGGATTAGGTAGTGGCGATTTGGGCGAATGTCAGTGCTGTTTTGGGGTGTGTTGAGGGCTGGGAGGTGTCGGCCATGTCTCCGAACGCTACGCTGCAGCCAAGCATTCCGCTGTCATGCCCCGGCTTGCCCGGGGCATCCAGTACGCCGCGGCTTGTCCGCTCAACCACAACGGCCTCGGCGTACTGGATCGCCCGGTCAAGCCGGGCGATGACACCGAGCGTGTGGGAGCGCGCTCCCCAAACCTCGCGCAACTGTCTCACTTTGCGACGCTTTTCCCGTTGGCCTTAAGCTTCGGAACGACTCTAGAACGAATCGCGGCCGAATCGCTGACTCCCGCTGAAGCCTGTTCCGTTCACGCCACATGTCGCGGGACTCTTATTGGTTGTGCACTAGATGGAGTTTTGCCCCTCCGCACAAGCGGCGTTTCGATGACCGGTTCCTTAAAATTGGGGACGGCGCGGAGTCGAATCAGAATCGGGGAAGAGTCAAATGGATTCCCCGGTGGCCGACCCCCAAACTCATTTTCGCGAAAACAACCCCATGCACAGTAGACATGCCGTTGAAAGAATTACATTTTTTCCAGCCAAATTGCCTCCCCGTCATCCTGAGGTGCGAGTGGCGCGGTGCGCAGCATCGCGCCGGGAGCCTCGAAGGATGGACGGCCCGGATGCGGCGGCGAGCATGGTTATCTTCGCGGGAAGAGCCGGGCTGTCGTCCTTCGAGGGCCGCCGAAGCGGCGGCCACCTCAGGATGACGGGCTGAGGGGGAGTGCACGGCTGCGGCTAAAGCCCTACTGCGTCTTGGCGACCTTTGGCGGCTGGGCTGAGGTGATGAAGCTGGTCGCTTCCAGCATCGCCGGGCCGAGCGGCGTCGGCACTTTCAGCCAGAACGGGACCAGGATGCGCGTGCCCGCGACGGGGGCGAAGGCGATCTCGATGTTGCGCTGGGCGGCGAGGTATTTGATCACGGGACGGTCGGGGATGTAGCCCGCCACGGGCACGAAATAGAGCGCGCAGACCACCACCGGGCCCCTGTAGCCCTTCTCCGCCTTCACGCTCTCCATGCGCTTGAAATCGAGTTTCAGCTCGTAGCGCATGCGGCCGTCGAACACGGGTGCTGCGTTGTGGCAGGCGTCCGGCGTCACGGGATCGCCGGTGCCGGGCACGCGCAGCAGCGAGGCCGTCATCGGGTCCCAGACGCCGCGGCGATGCGCGTCGGTGACGACGATGCGGTCGGCATCGACAGGCGGCTCCGGCACGATGCCGAACTCCTTCACATTGCCCTTGTCGAGCGTGATGCGGATCTCTTCGGTCTTCTTCGAGGTGGTGGTGGAGGCCTGGTAGCCGGTCGCGACCAGCGCGCCGTTGACCACCCTACCTTGCGAGGCGCCGGTGCCGGACCCGCCCGCGAACGATTTCAGCAGCCCCGTGGTGCCGCCGGAGGCCGCAGCCGCGAACACGTCGTCCCCGATGTCGATGTTCCAGGCGCCTCGGCCTACGGGAATGCCCGCCAGCGTCGCCTCATATTGCGCCTCGAGCTTGCCCTGCGCCGCCACGGGCTCCGCCCCCCACGCCACGACGAGCCCGCAAAGGGCTGCGAAAGCCAGCCGGCCGGCGGAGCGCGGTCTGGCTGAGCCGTGACTGACCAAGCCTTGGAGCCAAAGTCGGGGGGATGCGAGCACGAAACAATCCAATCGGGGCGCGAACGGTTGTTACTTAAGCCAAAAACCGCGGCAAACAATGTGTCCGGGCGCGGAGGCTTGCGGAACTCCACTTGATACTTCGGGGGTGAATACGCCCTTTATGTGATGGTAAGGCACTTCAATCATTGCCGTTTTGGTGATCGGGGGTGTGTCAGGGACGCGCACCTCGCCCCGCCCATTCCGCCGTCTTGCCCCGGCTTGACCGGGGCATCCAGTACGCCGTAGCCCCTCGGCTCCAGCCGCTCCGCCGCGGAGTACTGGATCGCCCGGTCAAGCCGGGCGATGACGCCTGTTGTGGGGGATGCCGCGGAGCATGAATCCCAGCCCAAAACCTTGACTGCCCGTCCCTTCCCCCCTATACGTCCGCCCGCTCCCTGCAAGGACACAGAATTAGCCCCCGTGGCGCCCAGAATGGCGGCCGCAAATCGTTTGGGGACAGAAGAGGATTTCTACCATGTCTCGCCGCTGCGAACTGACGGCCAAGGGCCCCCTCGTCGGCCACAAGGTCAGCCACTCCAACATCAAGACCAAGCGCCGCTTCCTGCCGAACCTCGTCAACGTGACGTTCATCAGCGAAGCGCTCGGCCGCAACGTGCGCCTGCGCGTCTCCACCAACGCGGTCAAGAGCGTCGACCACAATGGCGGCCTCGACCCCTTCCTGCTCAAGGCCAAGGCCGACGTCCTGTCGCCGCGCGCCCTCGAGCTGAAGCGCGCCATCCAGAAGAAGGTCGGCCCGACGGCCGCACCGGCGAAGAAGGCCAGCTAATCCAATTTTGAAATCGGGCGGGGGCTAAGTTGCGTCGCGTGGCGTAGTCTTAGCCAGTAGAGTTTTGTGTCGCGGCCGGATCGAAAGATCCGGCCGTTTTTGTGCTCGTGATTAAAGCGCGGCGAAAGCTGCAGCTACTTCTGCTGAGCGCATGCGATCCCGTGTAATTTCAAAGCTCTCAGTTGGATTGCCAGCACTTGCAAATTTGCGGAGTCTTTCAAAAACCTTTCGCGCGCCCACACGCGAGACGGCGCGACCGCAGTTGATCCTTGTCGCAAGCGCTTCCGGACTATCGCAACCTTCGCGTACAGCACTCCCCAACGTTGCGAGTACCGTTGCCAGTTGCGGTTCCTTGCCGCTTTTCTTAGCGCGCGCGGCCAGCAGTCGAGCCGGCAGACCAGCTACAAAGGCTAAGTCGGGCACGAGACGCAAAACGAAATGCCGCGCGTATTCACACTGACCAAGATTGGCTGAATCCTCTAAGAACTCGGCCTCAAGCTTATTCAACGGAAGCCCGGCCATCCAAATAGGCAGCAATCGTGAAATTGCTGCGAGTGCCATTTTGGCTCTCTCCGCATCATTGGGGAGTTTCTTGTATGCGCCGCCGAACAGGCCCTCCAGATTTTCGGGTCTCACCAAATCCATCAGAGTTGCCGGATTCTTGGCAATCCACTCAAGGAGATTTTTGATCGCCGCTACAGTACTTCCCTCAAATACCCCGCCATCTACCAAGTGAATGAGTTGTTGAAGAATTTGAACAGACAGGCCAGTCGATCCTGCCACATGCTCGATCCATTTACTTTCGTCGTCGATGCGCACACTAGACCTAGCCGCGAGGGCTGCAGAAACACGCGTCGCGATCCAATCCTCGTGCGACTCCTTCTTCGCACGATACACGGCCAACGAACGTCTGAGCAGACTCTCCGCCGGATCGATCGAGGCCGAATCCGTACGAACCGGCAATTTGCTCAGTAGATAAGCCGGCGCACCAGTCTTCACAATTCCATTGTGAATTTGATCGAGCAGGTTTTCCATAGGGTCTTCGATAATTAAACATTGGTCCGCCTGCTCGAATATGGACTGCAACTCCATCCAGTGATCGTTAATCTCATTCTTTTGATCGTCGAAGTCGATGACCTTACTGGGCACAAGAAGGACAAACCCCTGCGCACCATCGCCAGCACGACCTGCTCGGCCTGCGGCATTCAGCAATTCATGAGCCTCGAGTTTCTTCATTTTGTCGGCGCCAGGATCAAATCTACTATCGCCCGAAATGATCACCACCTCGCTCGGAAGATTCATCCCTTGCGCAAGAGTTGAAGTAGCAAAAAGTGCATCGATCCCATCTCGTCTCTTGAATAGCGCTTCATGCAATTCACGCTCCTCACGAAGCAGTAGAGAATGATGGCTTGCGGCGCCTGCTCGCAGGACACCATCTTTGTCTAGCTGCAGGTAACAGTGCTCCGCCCCTCCCAACTCTTCGATTGCAAACTCGTGCCATGCTTTCTCATCGGCGCTCAAAGATACCGGCCTGGCGACAAGACGAGCACGAAAATCTTTCACGCACTTCTCGCAAAAGACGGTTGTCTGAACAAAAACTAGCGTCTTCATCCCAGCTGACACGGACGCTGCGGCAATAGCCCCACTTGTCTGGTTGCCGTTCGGAGTTAGGTACCATCCACCTAGTTTCCGCACGCCGGTCGACAATGGCTGTGGAGTCTTCAGTAGCGGCAGCAGAGCATAGTCTTGCCGATCCATCGTGCCCCACGTCTGCAACAGGCTAAACAGCCCGAACGGAGAGGCGAGCAACTCGCGCTTAAGTGCGGTGGGCGCAGCTCTCTGCTTAGGCTTTGCTCGCCGAGCCTGAAGTATTTTTTTATTTAGGTTCGAAATCTGCTCTGCAGGATAAACGACGCATCCTCGCACTTGCCGTGTCGGCTTCCACGCGAGATCAAGCGTTAGACATTTCCGTCCTGTCAGCCATTCGATCCAACCCGAGATCTCCTCAGTGTTCTTCATCATTGCCGACAACAGTAGCAAATCTGCTTCTGGAGCAAGTGACGTAAGATTGAGTAAAGCGAGCATTGCATCGATGCCTCTCCGGCTGCGATCTTCATCGCGAGGATGCAGAAGATGACATTCGTCGAATACGATTAGCCCCAGGCCGGCGAAAGCCTCAGGTTGAATAGACATCAACATAAGGCATCGCTCTGGCGTCGTAACTGTCACTTCGGGCAAGATTACTGCGTCAACAAGTGTGACGTCTTCCTCGATGTCGCCGATGATGTCATAACTCTGAAAGGTCTTTTTCAGGGCCCGCGCCGTTTGACCAACTAGGCTGTGAGTCGGGGCTAAAAAGACAACTTTTTCTCCGCGCAAGAGAGCAGTTGCAATCTTGAGCTCCGCCAACGTCGATTTTCCTCCCCCTGTAGGAAAGCTGATGGCAGACGATACGCCCCGATCAAGATACCCGCTTGCGATTGCTTCCCGATGATTCCGCCATAGATACGGGCGATCACGCGCCATACGCCGAATAATCTGCCACCAACCATCCTCTGGAAGGTCACCGGGCGTTGGCACTCGGACTAGAGCCGTTCCAAGCAGATCGCGCTCCACGGCAAGGAGCAGATTTGCAAGGTGCAGCGGTCCTGGGAAAAGACTGTATACGTGATCTGACGGGCCGAGCACATCTGCAATAGGTTCGATGCAAAGCGCCTTTACTTGGACAAAGATATCGGAAGCGGGCTCTATTCCTCCCTCTCTCGGCGCAACGTCCGTACGCCTGCGAAGTTGCGCAGCGAGACTCTTGACGCCCCTTAGTAGCATCTGCTGCAACGCTTGCAGAGCCCGGTCTTGAACGTCAGTGTCGATTGGAGCGACGTCCGGAACGCTTTCCCTTAGAATTGGGATGAGGCGCCCTTGTGCCAGATTCTTGATAGAGGCCAGGAGCGCACGCTCTATTGGATTTCTGTTTTCTGAATCTGGCAAGATTCGTTTGGCGGCCTCCGCAGCGTCAGCGTTCGACTCCGCAACCAAGAAAAGAAGCGTAGCACAAATATCTGGAGTTAGGCTCGCAGCATCGACCCCGCTCTGTCGCGCTGAGCTGGGCTGACCCAATATGCATGCCTGGTGAGCGGAGGCGGCTACGAAGGCCGCTGCCGCGCGATTGGTTCGCTCAGGAAGCAAGGCAACATAGGCCTCGTGGGCTGCCGCAAGTCTCCGCAAATTCGACAACGTCGCTCGCAAATCGGGACCTGGCTCCGAGCTTGCACTCCGGAGAAGAATTCGGGCCGACACAACGTCCGCAAATGCTGACGTCAACTGTTTCGGCAGACTTTCAAGATCTAAGCCATCAAGCGGGGGCGCGGCACGTATCAGCTGCGTAGTGATGGGATCAAACATGAGCGGATATCACCTTTGCATGAGCAATCGCGCGTTGGGCAAAAGACTCCATCCACTTGCGCAGATCCGGCAAGAATATAGTGTCGGCTCGCCTCCGCTCGATTTCTCCCGGGGCCGTTTCGTCAAAGCCTTTGAACAACCTTGCCCGAGCGGCATCTTTTCCTTGGTCCTCGTTAACGGTGATACTGACTCGGTAGCGACGCGCCTGCTTCCAAAGAATGCCCTCAATCGCCTGATCAACATCAATGCTAGGATCAACCCTTTGCTGGGCCTCCAGCATCGCTGTCACCTCGTGCGTTAGCTCCGCTACGCGCTGCCCCGCCTCCAATGCCGCGATGCCGGGCCAGACTTCATCCCTGATCGTCTTTCGGGCGTTAACTGTGGCCTTGTCTTCGAAGATGACCACTGCGGAGATAGACTTGGCGCTCGTCGAAAGCTCCAACTGAATGCCGTCAAATCCTTTATGAGCCTTCAGCATGTGAGGAGGGCGCGTAATCGCTCCAACCGCACTCTTGTTTGCGGCAATCCAAGAAATCGCTTGGAATATCCAACCATCCCTGTGCCAGGGATCTTCGCCCTTTTTGACCGTGAGCAACCGTATCGCGTCCGCCGCGTGATCGGCAGTCGACTTGGGTCCTTCAACTTTGGCTCCGGCAAGAATCTTAGCGATATGGCGAAATTGACCAAGAGCAACGCGAGCTACTTGCTCCGCCAGAATACTTTCGTCTGAAACTTTCCAGGCCCAGCCATGGCAAAGTCCAGAATGATCAATCGGCGTCAAAGTTAAAGTCATTATCGAAGGACAATCTCTCAACCCAAGAATGTACCTACTCAAATAATCGCTCTTGCGACAAGTCAGTAAGGACATAGATCAACAGATGATCTGCCCCAGCATCCAATACGAGGGCACAATTTTCTACGGGCTCTTTGCGGCCGAGATATTTGCGTCGCAGTATCTGTCGCAGCATCACTGGGAGGGGCATACCGCGGAGCACGGGCACAAGCCCGACCCCAAACCCGAGCCAAAGAAACCTCGTCATCTGCTGTGACAGCACCGGCAACGAGATCTCCGGGAACATCTCCAACGCCCTGAAGCTCGATCGCTGCCTGCGCAAGACGGGCAAGACACAGCCGCGCGCGTTAACCGTCCGTTAACCAACGCAGCCTAGCCTGCGGCAATCGTCCAGCCATCATTAGCTCGAAATGCCTTCCCGGTTTGCTCCAGGAGAAGCGCCGATGTGCGTTGCGTTGTTGACGTATGCCGATCTCAGTGCCCGCCTCAATATCTCGCGCGAGGCCGCGCGTGCCCTGGCGAGACGTCGCCGTTTGCCGCGCTCGCGGTCGGAGGACGGCAAGGCCCTGGTGAGCGTCGATCTCGCCGAGCTCCGCTACACGCCCCGCCCACGAATTGGCCGCAAGGCAGCCCCCATCGCTGCCCCCATGGCTGAGATCGAGGCCTTCAAGATCGAGGCATTCAAGATCGAGGCATTCAAGGCGGAGATCGCGCGGCTCGAAGCCCTCGCAGCCGGCGCCAGGTTAGTTTTCGAGCGTGAGCGCGAGCGCGCCGATCGCCTGGCCGTCGAGCTGCTTCAGGCGGCCGCCGAGACTGCGGCAGCCAATGCGTGGGCGGCACGACTGGAAGACGAAGTGGCGGACTTACGGACCGGTCGCCAGGCTGGCGGCACGACCGCGGGAGCCGCGCGTCGATTGGGACATCTGGCCGCGGCCATCGTGGGCGCAGACCGCGCGGCTCGCAGATAGCACTCGAACCCTTCTCCATCCCGGCCTGCCGGAGCAATCGCGAGGACAGAATGACTGGCATGACCGATATTCACGAGATGAAGGCGCGCATTGTCGTGTTCGGAGTCGGCGGCGCCGGCGGCAATGCCGTCAACAACATGATCACATCCGGGCTGCAGGGGGTCGACTTCGTCGTCGCCAATACCGACGCGCAGGCGCTTGCGATGTCGAAGGCGCCGCGCCTGATCCAGCTGGGCACCCAGGTGACCGCAGGCCTCGGCGCCGGCTCGCAGCCTGAACTCGGACGCGCCGCAGCCGAGGAGGTCATCGATACGATCCGCGATCAGTTGACCGGCGCGCACATGGTGTTCGTGACGGCCGGCATGGGCGGCGGCACCGGCACCGGGGCCGCCCCCATCATCGCCAGGACCGCGCGCGAGCTCGGCATCCTCACGATCGGCGTGGTCACCAAGCCATTCTATTTCGAGGGCCAGCGCCGCATGCGCTTTGCCGAAGCCGGCATCGAGGAGCTGCTGAAGACGGTCGACACCCTGCTGATCATCCCGAACCAGAACCTGTTCCGGGTGGCCAGCGCGAAGACCACGTTCGCCGATGCCTTCGCCCTTGCCGACCAGGTGCTCTATTCGGGCGTGGCCTGCATCAGCGACCTCATCGTCAAGGAAGGCCTGATCAATCTCGATTTTGCCGACGTTCTCTCCGTGATGCGGGAGAAGGGCAAGGCCATGATGGGACGGGGCGAGGCTTCCGGCGAGAAACGCGTGCTCGCCGCCGCCGTGGCGGCCATTTCCAATCCGTTGATCGAGAACCCCTCGATCAAGCGCGCCAGCGGCCTCATCATCTCCATCACCGGCGGCAAGGATCTCATGCTGTACGAAGTCGACGAAGCCGCGACCCGCATTCGCGACGAGGCCGACCCGGACGCCAACATCATCGTCGGCGCGTCGTTCGACGAAAGCCTCGAAGGCATCGTCCGCGTCTCGGTGGTGGCGACCGGAATCGACAATGTCGACCCGGCGCAGCTGGCGGCGCCGGTGGAAACCGCACTCACGCAGCTCGCCGGCAGGCTGCGCGACGACAGCCGCCGCATCGCCGATCGCATCGAGCAGCGCAGTGCGCCGCTTCCGCAGGTGGAAAGCCCGCCGCTCCGCCCGGCGGCCGGCCGACCCGCAGTGCAACCGGCAAGGCCCGATCCGGAATATGCGCGCCGCGCGGCTCCTCAGCCGCTCGATCCCTACGGCCGCACCTCTCCGCGCAATATAGCCGACGAAGACCTTCTCGACATCCCGGCCTTCCTGCGCCGCTCCGCCAACTGAGCGGTCGCGAGAGCCGGAAATTATCTGTCAGGCGCGGGACAATCGTCCTCTACATCGTCATGGCCGGGCTTGTCCCGGCCATCCACGACCTTTCCCAAGGCACGGAGAACGTGGATGCCCGGGACAAGCCCGGGCATGACGAGTTCGTGGCGCTGGCTGTGCCGACCACTGCGATATGAGGGTATGTTATCTCGCCGCGCACTCCGTCCTCATCCTGAGGGCCCGCCGTAGGCGGGCGTCTCGAAGGATGGCCGCAGGCGAGATTGCGATCTACACAGCGCGCGCGGCTTCACGCTGCCGTGCTGCGCGGGGTCTCCGCCGTTTCCCTTTTTTCCGGCTCCTTGTCGCGAGACAGCCATGCCGGGAAGCGAAGCAGGCGATCGTTGCCGTCTTTTGGCGGCTCGATGGGCGGTGCTTCATTGGCCGAACGCGGGAGGTCCAGCACGGCCTGCCCTGCCCGCACCGCATCCGCGCGCTGATCCAGTTCGCGCATCAGGGGATCGAGCACGCTGTCGATTTCGGTCGCCACCGACACGATGAAACTGTTGAGCTCGCGAGCCTCGGGCACGACGGCCGAGGCCGACTCGATCGCCCTGGAGAGACCGTCGACGACCGGTGCGAACGCGCCGGCGGCTTGTTTGATTCGCGTTCTTATCGCTTCGATCTCGGCCAAGACGCGATCACGTTCCCGCCTGGTCTTCTCTTCCGAAAGGCGGGCTTCGATTTCGGCGATCTGAGCCGTGAGAGTCGTGGCTTCGGATGCGAGTGCATCGCGGCGCAGGCGCGCACGATCGAGATCGCGGCTGAGATTGTCCACTAGATCGTCCTTCCCGAACATGGCTTTGCTCCGTAGGACAGCCGTAACGCGAACCGCCGGCCCGATCAGCGCATGAAAGGCTGGATGGGCCAAAACAGGCATCAATTTCGGTCGCGTCATATGGGCCGACATGGTGACCCCCACCGTCCACATTAGGCGACGACATGGTTAACAGGTGGTTAATGTCAACAGATGATGGGGCAATGGGGCACCATGCCGCCGCCGCCGACTTCGTCTCCTCGCTGCCATCCATTTTCGCTATACTCGCCCCGGTAGCATCACCGGGAGGGGCATACCGTGGAGCACGACGACCAGCACAAACCCAAAACCGAGCCGAAAAACCTCGTCATCTGCTGCGACGGCACCGGCAACGAGATCTCGGAGAACATCTCCAACGTCCTGAAGCTCTATCGCTGCCTGCGCAAGACCGACAAGACGAAGCCGCGGCAGATGGTGTTTTACGATCCCGGCGTCGGCACGGTGACGGAGCCTTCGACGTGGCACCGGCTCAAGGCCAACGTCAATCTGGTGCTGGGGCTCGCCACCGGCTACGGGCTCGATGACAACGTGCTCTCGGCCTATTGCTTCCTGGTCGAGCATTATGCGCCGGGCGACCGCATCTATCTGTTCGGCTTCTCGCGCGGCGCCTATACCGTGCGGGTGCTGGCGGGGCTGATCCACAAGATCGGGCTGATCTCGCCGGAGCAGGCGAACCTCGCAGGCTCGGGCCTCGTCGCCTACAAGCAATATTCCGGCACCGGGCGCGGCAACGACATCGAGGACCTCAAGGATGTCGCCTTCGACGAGAGCGGGCCGCTGCCGAAGGACGAATTCGACCTCGCAGCCCAGTTCGCGCGCATCACCTCGACGCGCTGGCCGACCATCCACTTCATCGGCGTCTGGGACACGGTGGCGAGCGTGATCGTGCCGCGGCGCGACAATTTCTTCTTCGTGTTCAGCCTGGAGGAGCTCGCCTTCACGCTGCGCAATCCGAGCGTCAAAATCTTCCGGCAGGCGATCGCGATCGACGAGCGGCGCTGCATGTTCCGCCTCAAGGCGTACAAGGAGCCGCAGGAATATTGGAGTAACCGCTATGTGCCCGACGAGAAGAAGGTGCCGCAGGACATCATGCAGGTGTGGTTCGCCGGCGTGCATTGCGACGTCGGCGGCGGCTATCCGGAAATCGAGAGCGGCGAGTCCAAATATCCGCTGATCTGGATGATCGAGGAGGCCGCGAAGGCCGGGCTGAACTTCAACCCGCGCACCGTGAACCAGCTCGCCTGGGGCATCCAGCGCAAGAACTCGCCGTTCCAGTATGTCGAGCCTGCCTACACCGGCAAGGTGGGCGAGCTGCACAATTCGATGACGGCGCTCTGGCGCGTGCTGGAATATCTGCCGAAGAGCGCGAAATACAAGGAATGGCCGGAGCGAAAGGTTTTTCTGGGCTTCTACATCCCCGATTGCGAGCCGCGCGTGATCCCCGAAGGCGCGCATGTGCACGAGAGCGTGCTGAAGCGGATGGCCGTGGAGCCGGGCTACCGGCCGGTGAACTTGCCGAAGGATTATGTGACCGTGCCGATGCCGGTGAGGCCCCATGCGGAGGCTAGTGCTGAGGCTGATGAGATCGTGACGGCGTAATGGCGCTGCAAGCTCGTCATTGGAGGCGAGAGCGCGCCACATGTTCAGCTGTCGTCCCTGCGAACGCAGGGACCCATAACCACAGGGAGCGGTTTGGCGCGGACCAGTGGCTCGGTACGCCCACCGCCGCCAACCGACAGATCACGCGGTATGGGTCCCTGCTTTCGCAGGGACGACAGTGGAGATGGAGACCGCCCCACCCCGCTACCGGCGCTTTCTGCGTTCGCTGCTACTTTTCATTAAAATTCTCAGGCCGCCCTTAGTCGGATCGCATCAACTCTTTTCCATCATGCCGCTCAAGACCACCCGCGCCGTCCGCGGAATTGGAGGAGAGTGCCAATGCATCCGCGCCGACATGCCCGCGTGAAACCTGCCGGGCTGGTGTCCCGCCAGGCCAAGATCATCACCGACCCGCGCGCGCCGGTGATTCCCTGCACGCTGATCGACTATTCGCCCGGCGGCGCCTGCGTCGATCTCGGCGGACAGGTGAATATCCCCGACAGGTTCGAGCTGCTCCACGTCAACACCAAGAAGCGCTGCCGCATCGCCTGGAAGCGCGGCTCGCGGATCGGCGTGGTGTTTTAGGGAGAATAGCGAGCCGCTTGCTTACCCTCCCCTGGAGGGGGAGGGTAAGAAAGAAAGCTACGCCCGCATCCTGGCTTTCGTGCCGGCGACGATCTGCATGGCGACGCCGGCGATCCAGCCGAACAAAGCGAGCCAGGTCCACGCCAGGTGCGGCTCGAGGCGGAGCACGATGACGCCGACGGAGGCGAGCGCGGTCAGCGTGGCGCAGAGCGTGCCGGCGGCGCTGAGGAATTCCGCGGCGTCGATGGCGCTGTGCGCGTCGTCGAAGGGCAGCTGCGGCGTGTCGATGCCGAGATAGAAGCCGACGAAGCCGAGCAGCATCATCAGCAGCAGGAAGCCCTGCGTGGTGAGCGGGGCGATCGAAGATCCCACATAGGCGCCGACGAACAGCCCGCACGCCGCGCCTGCCATCGCGAGACCCACGCGCTCGAACACGTGGGCAGTCTTGCGAACACGAAACCGCATGGCGGGCCTCCCTGAGGAGCTGGGTGCGCGAGAGGGTAGGCCAGTTTTGCGGTGCGTGGAAGGTGAGGAGGGTTACGGATGCGTGAGGGCGCGGGATAGTGAGGGCACGATGGCCCGCGCTGCCCCCACCGCTGTCGTCCCGGACAAGCGAAGCGCAGATCCGGGATCCATCACCACGGGAGAGATTTGGCGGAGACTTTAAGTTGTGCCGTGGCAACTCATACCGCGCATTATCGTGAGATCACGCGGTATGGGTCCCTGCGTCCCGTGCGCAATTGCGCACTAGGCAGGGACGACAGTTGTGAGTGCAGCGCCCGCTCGCGCCCTACCTTGCCCCGAACGTGGTCTTGCCGAACAGCGCCTTTTGCGTCGACGGCTGCGAGCGCCAGTATTGCGGCGGGGCTTCGACTTCGCCGCCGAGTTCGGCCGCGGCGTGCCAGCCCCAGCGGGGATCGTAGAGCAGGCTGCGGCCGAGCGCGACCATGTCGGCCTTGCCGGATGCCACGATCTCCTCGGCGTGCTTGGCTTCGGTGATCAGGCCGACGGCGATGGTCGGCAATCCGGTCTCGCGCTTGATGGCCTCGGCAAACTGCACCTGATAGCCGGGGCCGAGCGGAATCTTCTGCAGCGGCGAGACGCCGCCGGAGGAGGCATCGATCCAGTCGACGCCGCGCGCCTTCAGCGCGTTTGCGAACGTGATGGTCTGCGCCAGATCCCAGCCACCCTCGACCCAGTCGGTCGACGACACCCGCATGCCGACCGGCTTGTCGTGCGGGAAGACCGCGCGCACCGCGTCGTAGATCTCGAGCGGAAAGCGCATGCGGTTCTCGAGCGAGCCGCCATATTCGTCGGTGCGCTTGTTGGAGATCGGCGACAGGAACTGATGCATGAGATAGCCGTGCGCGCCGTGCAGCTCGATCGCGTCGATGCCGAGCCGGGCAGCGCGCTTGGCGCTGTCGACGAAGGCCTCGCGGATGCGCTTCAGGCCCGCGGCATCGAGCGCCAGCGGCGCGGCCTCGCCTTCCTTGTGCGGCAGCGCCGACGGCGCCACCGTCTGCCAGCCGCCTTCGCTCTGCGGAATGAGCTGGCCGCCGTCCCAGGGCCGCGCGCTGGAGGCCTTGCGGCCGGCATGGGCGAGCTGCATCGCGATGGCCGTCGAGGAATGCTTGCGCACGGAGGAGAGGATCTGCTTCAGCGCGGCCTCGCAGGCGTCGCTATAGAGCCCGAGACAGCCCGGCGTGATGCGCCCGATCGCCTCGACATGGGTCGCCTCGATGCAGAACATCGACGCGCCCGACAGCGCGAGGTTGTTGATGTGGGTGAAGTGCCAGTCGGTGGCGACGCCGTCGTCGGCCGAATACTGGCACATCGGCGACACCACGACGCGGTTCTTCAGCGTCAGGCCGCGCAGCTTGATCGGGGAAAACAGGGCGCTCATGCGGGGAGTTCCGGGGGATGGAGGAATGGAAGCGATTGCATGAAGTTTAGTAGCCCTACGGCGAATTGCCAGCTGCGCGGCGGACATGCCCGCCCGCGGCGCCATGCATTGCGCGCGTCATATGATCACGGGATCGTGCCGCGATCTCCGCAGTCGTCCCTGCGAAAGCAGGGACCCATAACCCCAGGGAGGAGTTTGGCGAGGATTGGTCGTTCAGGATTAGCACCACCCGCAATCGGTAGATCACGCGGTATGGGTCCCTGCGTTCGCAGGGACGACAGCCGGCCTACTCCAACTCCTCGAACCTGCCCGGCACGGGCTTGCCCATGCGGATGCGGCCGTCGGGCAACAGCTCGCCGTCGGCTTCGGCCGAGAACTGGATCGTGTTGCCGCCGCCGTCGCGCTTGCTGGCCTTGCCGAGCGGCCCGAGCTTGTCGGCGAGCGCGGTGTCGTCGAGCACGAACACGCGGTACTCGGTGAGGTGAAAACGGCGCGGCGCCTGCCATGTCAGCGCGGGCACGGATGTGCGCATGTCGCCGTCGGTCTTGATGTCGACGCTGCGGCCGGTCACGTCGCGGAACAGATCCGGCCCGGCGACCAGCCGCGCGCGGCCGCCGTCGATGGCGTAGAGATTCAGCGTGACGATATGGCGCTCGCTGCGGAACGAGACCGCGACGGTGCGCGAATCCTGCGACCAGGCGGCGTGGAAGGCATCCGGCGCCGAGTCCAGAATGTTGTCGTCGTCGACATTGTCGAGCGTCATCAGCCGACGATGGCCGGGCTCAGCCATCAGGTAGATGCGAAAGCCTTCGCTCCCGGACTCGCCGCCGCCATGGGCTGCGACGGACAGCTTCCCATTCGGCGCACGGCCGCCCTGGATGATGGCGTATTCGTTCTTTCCATACCGATGCTCGGCCGTGGCAAAGGCCGGCGACAGCGCGGCGAGCGTGAAAATGAGGGCGAGGATGGCGCGGCAGGGCATGACGGTTTGTCGGAGAAGGGCGGGCGAACGTTCACTCCACCAGCGTGAACTGCAGCAGCAGCGTGCGCTGGAGCATCGAGAAATTGTCGTCCGACACCAGCGTCAGAACGGTCTCGCCCTCGGGCGTGACGTGGGCGTCGATGCCTTCCATGTTGTCGACCTCGTGGCCGAGATCGGCGGCGAACAGCGCAGGGCCGTCGACCAGCGCGTTGGGCGCGATGGATTTCAGGGGGATCGACCGGATGCGGATGTTGATGCCGGTGAACCAGGAGAATTTGCGTTCGAGGATGAGAAGCTCGCCGGACGGCAGCAGCACGGCATCGCTGATGTCGAATTTTTCGGTGCGGCGGACGCTGAACTGGCTGGGCGACGGACCGCCGATCAGGAACGCGACCAGATTGCCGTCGGTATCCAGCCCGCGCTCGGAGAAGGCGATCAGGGTGCCCGCGAGCGGCTGGCCTTTCGGCACGACGACCATCGCTTCGAGCCCCTTGTTGGAGGGCAGCTTCCGCACGGCGGGCGGCGTCGGCAACACCTCGCCGCGGGCGCGCGTGCCGCCTTTCGCGAAATCGAAGCGCAGGACCTGGTTGACGCGTTCGAGCCCGACGTAAACGACATTGCCGTCGCGCGCGAGCGACTCGGTGTCGTACCAGAACCGCTTCTCCGTGATCGGCCGGCCCTCGGAATTGAGCATCGGGGACGCCTCGACATCGTCGAGCCCGATCATCTTGCCGCCGGAATAGCGGATGCTGCCGGTGAACCAGCCGCCCTGGTCGGAGATCGCGAGGAAGCGCTCGCCCTTCGCATCGAGCCGGATGGCGGACAGGCCGCCGAAGCCGCGATAGGGCGAGGTCAGCACCAGGCCGCTGCGATATTGCAGCTGACCGAAGCGCACGCGCGAGCGGTCGCGCGGCTCGAAATTGGGAATCGGCCGCGCGTTCACCTCGACGCTGACCGGCTCGGTGACGGCGTGCTCGATCTGCGCGGTGCGCGGCGGCGGCTCGGTCGTCGGCTGCGCCTGCGCCAGTCGGGAGAGTGCGAGAGTGGAAAATCCCGCCGCCGCGTGGCCAAGAAAGCTGCGGCGGGACGATTGCGCGCTCACGAATGCAATTTGCGTCGCGGGCGACCGGCCTGATGCGTGGGCGCGGTGTTGGTCTCGCTGAACAGCTCGGCGAGCTTCTCGGTGATGGCGCCGCCGAGCTCTTCGGCATCCACGATCGTCACCGCGCGGCGATAGTAGCGCGTCACGTCATGGCCGATGCCGATCGCGATCAGCTCAACCGGCGAGCGGGTCTCGATCTCCTCGATGATGTGGCGCAGATGCCGCTCGAGATAGTTGCCGGGATTGACCGACAGCGTGGAATCGTCGACCGGCGCACCATCGGAGATCATCATCAGGATCTTGCGCTGCTCGGGCCGGCCGAGCAGGCGCTTGTGCGCCCAGTCCAGCGCCTCGCCGTCGATGTTCTCCTTCAGCAGACCCTCGCGCATCATCAGGCCGAGATTCTTCCGCGCGCGGCGCCAGGGTGCGTCGGCGGACTTGTAGATGATGTGGCGGAGATCGTTGAGGCGGCCGGGATTGGCCGGCTTGCCGGCGGCAAGCCACGCCTCGCGCGATTGCCCGCCCTTCCAGGCGCGCGTGGTGAAGCCGAGGATCTCGACCTTGACGCCGCAACGCTCCAGCGTGCGCGCCAGGATGTCGGCGCAGGTCGCGGCGACCGTGATCGGGCGTCCGCGCATCGAGCCGGAATTGTCGAGCAGCAGCGTCACGACGGTGTCGCGGAACGTCGCCTCCTTCTCGTGCATGAAGGACAGCGGGTGATAAGGATCGGTCACCACGCGCGATAGCCGCGCGGGATCCAGAATGCCCTCTTCGAGATCGAAGTCCCAGGCGCGGTTCTGCTGCGCCATCAAGCGTCTCTGAAGGCGGTTGGCGAGGCGCGCGACGATGCCCTGCAGATGCGCGAGCTGCTTGTCGAGATAGGCGCGCAGGCGCTCCAGCTCGTCATGGTCGCAGAGGTCTTCGGCGGCGATGACCTCGTCGAATTTCGGCGCGAAGGCATGATATTCCGGCCCGCGCGGCTCGTTCTTGCCGTGCGCGTTCGGACGCGTCGCCTCGCCCGGCGTCTCGTCGTCGCCGAGCTCGCCGTCGTCGAACGTGTCGGAGGTCGAGGCCTGCGCGCTTTCCATTGCGCTCTCGCTCATCTCCTCGCTGGAAGCCTGCGCCTGGTCGGCGCTCATCTCCTGCGCGGCGTCGGAATCGGGCGAGCCTTCGGCGCCGGACTGGTCGTTGTCGCCGTCGCGGTTTTCCTCATCGTCGTCGTTGTCTTCGCTGTCGGCGCTGCGCTCGTCGCCGAGCTCGAGCGCGGTCAACAGGTCATGCACGGCGTCGCCGAACCTGGTCTGGTCCTCGACCAGGCCATCGAGCCGGTCGAGCCGCTTGCCGATCTTGTCCTCGAGAATGGGCCGCCAGAGATCGACCATCTTCTTCGCCGCCGTGGGCGGCGCCATGCCGGTCAGGCGCTCGCGCACCAGCATCGCCAGCGCATCCGCCAGCGGCGCATCGGCACGGTCGGTGATTTCGTCGAACTTGCCGCGATGGAAGTGGTCGTCCAGCATCGCGCTGAGGTTTTTCGCAACGCCCGCCATGCGGCGCGCGCCGATCGCCTCGACGCGGGCCTGCTCGACCGCCTCGAACACGCCGCGCGCCTGCGGATTGCCGGGCATCAGCTTGCGATGCAACTTTGCATCGTGACAGGCGATCTTGAGCGCGATGGAGTCGGCGTGGCCGCGCACGATCGCAGCGTCACGTTTTGTCATTTTTCGCGCCGGCTCCGGCAGCCGCGCTTTGCCCGGCGCCAAACCGGGGCGCTCGGCCGCAAAACTGACCTCGAGTTCGGGCGACTTCGCGATCGCCTTCAGGCAGGAGGCCACCGAGCGCTTGAACGGCTCGGTCGGGGCTTCCTTGGTGTTACGGAATTTGGAGTTGGATGATGATGTGCTCATAGCGACTTCGTAAACGAGTGGCGCGTCACGCCGCCGGGATAGCCCTTGAGGGTGCCGAACTCCTCGTACCCGCAGGAACGATAGAAGCCCGGCGCCTGGAAACTCATCGTGTCGACATGGGCCTGGATCGCGCCCTGCCGTCTTGCCTCGTCCTCGATCGCCGCGATCAGCTTCGTGCCAAGACCCTTGCCGCGCTGCTTCTGGTCGATCCAGAAGTACTGGATGAACAGAACCGTGGCCCAGAGGTGTCCGACGATGCCGCCGACGATCTTGCCGCGGTCTTTCAGCGAGACCGCGATGCTCCTGACCTTCTGCTTCCCGAACTGCTCGTCGTTATAGGCGCCGAGCCCGGCGAGCACAGCCTTCTTGGTGGTCCCAATGGTGCGCTCGACGGTGATGTTTGGCATGGTCTAGCTGAGCGCCACGTTGACCGCCGATTCCGGCAGCTCCGCGTTGAAGCAGCGCTGGTAGAACTCGGCGACCAGGGGACGCTCGAGCTCGTCGCACTTGTTGAGGAAGGTGACCCGGAACGCGAAGCCGATATCGCCGAAGATATCAGCGTTCTCGGCCCAGGTGATCACCGTGCGCGGGCTCATCACCGTCGACAGATCGCCATTGGCGAAGGCGTTACGGGTGAGATCGGCAAGGCGGACCATCTTGTTGACGATGTCGCGGCCTTCCTGCGTGCGATAGTGCTTGGCCTTGGCCAGCACGATCTCCACTTCCTCGTCATGGGCGAGATAGTTCAGCGTGGTGACGATCGACCAGCGGTCCATCTGGCCCTGGTTGATCTGCTGGGTGCCGTGATAGAGGCCCGAGGTGTCGCCGAGGCCGACCGTGTTGGCGGTCGAAAACATGCGGAAGGCCGGATGCGGCTTGATCACCTTGTTCTGGTCGAGCAGCGTCAGGCGTCCGGAGACTTCCAGCACGCGCTGGATCACGAACATCACGTCGGGACGGCCGGCGTCGTATTCGTCGAACACCAGCGCGATGTTGTGCTGGAGCGCCCAGGGCAAAATGCCGTCGCGGAATTCGGTGACCTGCTTGCCGTCGCGGACCACGATGGAGTCCTTGCCGACGAGGTCGATACGGCTGATGTGGCTGTCGAGGTTGACGCGCACGCAGGGCCAGTTCAGGCGCGCGGCGACCTGCTCGATATGGGTGGATTTACCGGTGCCGTGATAGCCGGTCACCATCACGCGGCGATTGCGGGCAAAGCCGGCGAGAATGGCGAGCGTGGTGGCGCGATCGAAGCGGTAGTCGGAATCGACTTCGGGCACATGAGGATCGACTTCGGAATAGGCCGGGACTTCGAGATCGCTGTCGATCCCGAACACCTGGCGCACCGACACCTTCATGTCGGGCAGACCGGAAATTTCCTCAACTTTGGACAGAGCGGCGGTCGTCATCAATCCTCCGAGGCCCCGGGCGATCCCGAGACCAGTTATTTGCACGTTGGCTGCGGCTGGGTGCGGTTGCGAACTTATCAGAGACAACGTGCCGGCAGAAGCCCGCGCCCCAATCAAAGTTCCATTGTCTTTTCATTTAGATAGGCAAGGAACGCGATTTTTGGAGGGCTGCCTTGCGAATCACGCTCGAATTTCGGGCGGGAGGCGTGGCCTGCCCACGCGAATGGCACTTTTACCGCGTGCACCTACTTATGTAGGGTCCGAACCCCGTTGCTCCAGCCCCCACGAAAGACGACGTGACGTCCTTTCTCGATCCCCTCATATCCTTCGTTTCGGCCCATGCGTGGCTGGCCTATCTGACCCTGTTCCTGGCGGCGCTGCTCGAAGCCGTTCCGGTGGTGGGATCGGTGATCCCCGGCTCGACCATCATTCTGGCGCTGAGCGCGCTGGTTCCAGGCGGGGAATTGAAGCTGCAATGGGTGCTGCTGGCGGCGGCAATCGGCGCCGTGCTGGGCGACGGCTCGGCCTACTGGATCGGGCACCGGCGGCAGCGCGAGATCCTCAACACCTGGCCGCTGACCAACTATCCGCGGGTGGTTGCCGAGAGCGAAAGCTTCTTCCACCGCTTCGGCACCTGGGCCGTATTCTTCGCCCGTTTCGTGCCGCCGATCCGCGCCTTCGTGCCCGTCACCGCCGGCGCACTGGGGATGCCCCCCGCGAAGTTTTATGCCGTGAATATCCCGGCGATCCTGGTCTGGGCTCCCGCGCATGTGCTGCCGGGCGTGCTGGCGGTATCGGCCTTCCACCAATATTTCGGCGTGCCGCACCATGGGCATCCGTTCAAGCACATCTGGATCTTGATGGTGGTGGCCGTGGCGATCATCGGCGGCCTTGGCATCTGGTACTACCGCCGCCGGCAGAACGGCCTCGTCGCGACGTCCAAGCCGCGGGCTTAGTGCGCCGGTGTCGTCCCTGCGAACGCAGGGACGACACCGGGGGACGACGCGCTCGCAGAGAGATTCTAACTAGCCCTTCTTCCCGGCGCCGGTCCGACATAGCGCGCCCGCGGGCGGATCAGCTTGCCGAACTGTAGTTGCTCGCTGGCGTGCGCGATCCAGCCGACGCTGCGGGCCATCGCGAACAGCGCGAGCTCGCTGCCTAAGGGCAGGCGTAGCGCGTGCACGAGGACGGCGAGCGCGTAGTCGATATTGACGAGCTCGCCGGTCGCCTCGACGATCCGCTCCGGCACTTCGCGCGTGAATTTGCGCGGCGCACCGGCTCGCGCCAGCGCGTTCAGCAGCGACTGCGCGCGGGGATCGCCGCGCTTGTAGACGCCGTGGCCGAAGCCGGCAAAGCGCTCACCCAGGGCGACGCGCTCGCGAACCATCGGGGCGACATCGCGATCGACCAGCGCCTTGACGAGCTGCGAGGCCAGCACGCCGGCGCCACCATGTTTCGGCCCTTTCAACGCGGCGAGGCCGGCGATGACGGAGTCATAGAGGTTGAGGCCGGTCGATGCCGCGCAGCGCGCGGTGAAGGTCGAGGCGTTCAATTCGTGATCGGCGAGCAGCACCAGCGCGCGGCGGATGAGGTCTGGCGCGTGCTTGTTGTCGGGCGCCCAGGCCTTCGCGATCTGCTGGTGCAGCGGCTGGGATGATGGCTCGGCGTTGAGCATGGTCGCAACCAGGAGGCGGACAATGCGCCCGCCGACCATCGCGCGGCCGTCGGGCGCGCGGGTGAACGCACGCGCGTCCGCGCTGGTCGCGAGCGCCAGCACTGCGATGGCACGGTCGATCGGCGCGGCGCGGCGCGCGGCCTCCGCGATCGCGCGCATCTCGTCGGAGATCTGGGGCTGATTGTCCGGCGTGAAGGGATCGACGTCGGAGACGTCCCACAGCAGCGTCGCCGTGTGCTCCAGCGTGTCGTTCTCAGCGAGATCGACGCAATTGACGCCGCGGTAGATCGCGCCCTCCTCGGTGATCGTCGAGATCTCCGTGTCCATGACAGGCAGGTCGGCATCGAAGCTGCGCAGGCCGCGCGGCTCCGGCGACGGCACCCGGCGCTCCTTGAGGGCGCGGACGTCCTCCGCCCGATAGCGGTTCTTGCGCGAATCCGGCGTCGGCTCGGAGCGGATCAGGCCACGACTGACATAGGCGTAGAGCGTGGCCGGCGAGATCGCGAGCTCGGCCGCGGCTTCCCGGGCCGACAGATAGAGTTCCTCGGAATTATTCATATTGATTTATGTAATCAAGATTGATCAATCTGTCGAGAGGCCTGATTTTCTCCTGGTGCAGTGCAAAGGAGATTGGGTCATGAACATCCACCTCACCAAAAGCCAGATCGGGCTGGACGGCGTTCCCGCGGCCGAGACCGTGCTGAGCCATGTCGACGGCGAGCGCGGCGAGTTGATCATCGCCGGCGAGCATGTCGGCACCCTTGCAAGCCAGTCGAGCTTCGAGGGCGTCACCGCCCGGCTCTGGAATGGCGCGAGCAAGACCACGCTGAGCGAAGCCAATGTGCGGGCGAGCCTGGGCGCGGCGCGCGAGCGTGCGTTCGCGCGGTTGCCGGAGCTGTTGCCGGCGACACGCGGCATGGGCATCGTCGACGGGTTCCGTGCAGCGGTCGCGGGCCTGCGCGCGGAGAACGGGCTGGAACATGAGGCGACGATCGTCGGCGCGTTTCCGGTGATCGCAGGCGCGCTGGTCCGGCGCGCCAAGGGGCTCGAGCCAGTCGCGCCCGATCCGAATGCGAGCCATGCCGCCGATACGCTGCGGATGCTGCGCGGCGCCTCACCGGAGCCGCGCGAGGTCGCGGCGCTGGACGCCTATCTCGTCACGGTCTGCGACCACGGCATGAACGCGTCGACCTTCACCACCCGCGTGGTGGCATCCACCCAGGCCGATCTGTTTGCCGCCGTCACCGCCGGATACTGCGCGCTGACCGGCCCCTTGCACGGCGGCGCGCCGGAGCCGGTGCTCGAAATGCTCGATGCGATCGGCTCCAGCGAACGCATCAAGCCATGGGTCGATGCGGCCCTCGCCCGCGGCGAGCGGCTGATGGGCTTTGGCCATCGCGTCTATCGCGTGCGCGATCCGCGCGCCGACGTGCTCAAGGCCGCGATCGAGCGGCTTTCGGCGGATGGCGCCGACCTGCCCTTTGCCGGCGAGGTCGAGGCCTATATCCGCAGCGCGCTGCGCAAGAAGAATCCGGACCGGCCGCTGGAGACGAACGTGGAGTTCTTCACGGCGATTCTGCTCGATGCTCTCGCCATTCCGCGCCAGGCCTTCACGCCGATCTTCGCCGTGGCGCGCGCAGCGGGATGGACCGCCCATGCGCGCGAGCAACAGCGGACGGGGCGGTTGATCCGGCCGAGTTCGTCATATGTGGGGGAAATGCCGAAGGCTTCCGGCGAATAGAGCAGAAGGGCACGACAGCCGGGCCGTTCACTCCGCTGTCGTGCCTCGCCCGGACGCACGATGACACGGCAGAGCCGTCGCGCGAGATCGTAATTGCGGGAACGCGCGCACGGTCCGGGCGACGACTTTGGAACATCTTTGGGTCTGGGGACTTAGCCGTGAGCCCCCTCGGATCAAGATTCCAATGCTGGACCTGTTTGGACAAGCGGACGAGGCCAGGATCGGCGAGATCGCCGCAGGCTATGCCGCCAACCGGACCGAGGCCGGCACGGATTCTGAAAGACGATTCCGCGACTTGCTGCAGGCTCTGCCGGCCGCGATCTACACAACCGATGCGGAAGGCTGCATCACCTTCTTCAATCGCGCCTGCATCGATTTTGCCGGACGCATGCCGAAGATCGGCGAGATGTGGTGCGTGACCTGGAAGCTCTATCTGCCCGACGGCACGGCGCTTCCCCACGATGAATGCCCGATGGCAATCGCGCTCAAGCAGAACCGGCCAGTGCGCGATGTCGAGGCCGTGGCCGAGCGGCCGGACGGCTCCCGGATCTGCTTCATGCCATATCCGACGCCGCTGCGCGACGAACGCGGCCGGTTGGTTGGTGCGGTGAACATGCTGGTCGACATCACGGCTCGCAAGGAGGCCGAGCAGAGGATGATGCTCCTCACCTCCGAGGTCGATCACCGTTCCAACAACCTGCTCGCGGTGGCTCAGGCGATGCTGCGGCTGACGAAGGCGGATACCGCGGAAGAGTTCCAGACCGTGTTTGCAGGCCGGCTCAGCGCGCTTGCCAACGTGCAGAGGCTGTTCTCGGCTTCGCGTTGGACCGGCGCGAATCTGAAGACCATCGTCGAAGAGGAACTCCGGCCGTACGCAAGCGGGGACGGCGAGCGGATCAGGATCGCGGGAGACGACGTCCGCCTGCCGCCCACGCTGGCCCAGTCGATCGCCGTCGCGCTGCATGAGCTGGCCACCAACGCCGCCAAGTATGGCGCGCTGTCGAGCTCTTCGGGCAGGTTGGAGATCAGCTGGGAGACCAATGGCGCGGAGCCTCTCGTGCTGCACTGGTCGGAGAGCGGCGGTCCTCGGGTCAACGAGGCGCCGACGCGCAAGGGTTTTGGAATCGGCGCGGTCGACGGCATCATCCGGACCTTGCGCGGAACCATTACCCGGCAGTGGAGGCCGGAAGGACTGGTTTGCGAACTGTCCTTCCCAGAAGGCGTAGCCTAGGCCTCGCGGACCACCGTCTTCAGATAATTGTAGGCCTTGATGATCTCGATCAGGCGATCTTCGGTCGACCGGTCGCCGCCGTTGGCGTCGGGGTGGTGCTGCTTGACCAGCGCCTTGTACTTGCTCTTGACGTCGGCGAGCGTGGAATCGGGGCCGAGGCCCATGACCTGGAGCGCCTTTCGCTCGGCGTTCATCACCTTGCGCGTCTCGGCCTTGGGCTCGGCCTGCGGACCCTTCCGCCAGCCGGCGCGGCCGTTGATCTCACTGAACATGCTGAACGGATCGGACGCCATGTCGATCTCGGCTTCCGCGCCCTTCTTGCCGCCATTGGCGCCCATCTTCCAGGTCGGGCGGTGACCGGTCAGCGCATCCTTCTGGTAGCGCGCGACGGCATCGGCATTCATGCCGGAGAAGAAATTGTAGTTCTGGTTGTACTCGCGCACGTGGTTCAAGCAGAAGTGCCAGTACTCGCGCTGGTTCTCGCGGCCCTTCGGCGCACGGTGCGCACCCTTGTTCTGACACCCGGCCCATTCGCAGTTGACCACGGCGTCGCGCGGCTTCACTTCCGGCTGCTTGCCTTTCGGCTTGACCCGGATGGAGTCGAAGAACTTTGATGAATCGATCGGCATGACTGACTTTGACTACGCAATGCAAAAACCTTCAAGTCTTGACATTGCAATTAGCTGGGAACCCGCAGCCGAAGTTTCACTCCGGCGTCTTCGAGGTACGGCCGCCGCAGGCGGCCTATGCAATTGACGGAGTGCGGCTGCGCGCTTTAATGGCACTCATGGTTATGAAAGACACTATCAGCAACAAGTTGCGGGAAGCTTTCACGCCGGAAAGCCTGCAGGTCGTCGACGAGTCACATTTGCATGAGGGCCACGCCGGCCATCGACCGAGCGGCGAGACACACTTTCGCGTTTATATTGTGTCTCAGGCCTTCAAAGGGAAGAGCCGGGTCGATCGCCACCGCATGATAAATTCGGCGCTGGCCGCGGAACTTGCCGGCAGCGTGCACGCGCTCGCGATCCACGCGCAGGCGCCGGGGGAAGGCGGGACCTAGCTCGCCAATTCGGCTGTCATGCCCCGCGAAGGCGGGGCATCCAGTAAACGCTGCTGGCGAGATTCAATCGATAGGCCGCGGCGTACTGGATCGTCCGCCCCAGTGCGCAACTGCGCACAAGGCGGACGATGACACCGTGCGTCAAAACGACGTCCCGGCCCGCCTGGGCTTGGCTTCCTCCATCTCCGCGTCACGCGGCACCGGTGAAATACGGAGCGCGGTGATGCGGTTGCGCTCGCGGCGGAGGACGCGGAAACGGAAACCGTGGAACGTGAAACTCTGGCCGCGGTCGGGGATCGAGCGCGCCTCGTGAATGACGAGGCCGGCGACCGTCGTTGCCTCTTCGTCGGGCAGGTGCCAGTCCATGGCGCGGTTGAGATCGCGGATCGGCACCGAGCCGTCGACCACGACCGAGCCGTCCGGCTGGGCGCGCACGCCGGCGACCACGACGTCGTGCTCGTCGGAGATGTCGCCGACGATCTCTTCCAAAATATCTTCCAGCGTCACGAGACCTTCAACCTCGCCGTACTCGTCGACAACGAGGGCGAAATGGGTTTTTCGGCGCCGGAACGCCTTGAGCTGCTCGGAGACCGGGCGCATCTCCGGCACGAACCAGGGCGGAAGCGCGATGGTGGAGACGTCAATGCGCGAGGTATCGCCGTCCGCGGCGCGGATCGCGCGCAACAAATCCTTGGCGTGAAGCACGCCGATGATGTTTTCCGGCTTCTCGCGCCACAGCGGAATGCGGGTGTACTCGGTCGCCAGCACCTCGCGCACCAGTTCCTCCGGCGGCAGGTCGGCATTGATCATCATCATCTCAGTGCGGTGGATCATGACGTCGGAGACCTGCAACTCGCGCAGATCGAGCAGGCCGCCGAGCATGTCGCGGTCCTGCTTCTCGACCTTGCCCTCGTGGTGCAGCAGGTCGACCGCGCCGCGCAGGCGCTCGGTCGGCGACAGGATCGCCTGGTGCTCGCCGGCCAAACCAAACAAGCGCATCAGCAGACGGACGATGACCTCGACGATCCGCAGCAACGGTCCCAGCACATACATCGTCAGCCGCATCGGGCGGGCAACCGCAAGCGCCATGCGGTCGGGCGCGTTGATCGCAATGGTCTTCGGCAGCACCTCCGCGAAGATCACGACCAGCGCCGTCATCACGCCGGTGGCATAGAGCACGCCGACATCGCCGAACCAGGCCGTGAAGATGCTGGTGGCGAGCGCGGACGCGCTGATGTTGGCGATGTTGTTGCCGAGCAGCAGCGCGCCGATCAGGCGCTCGCGCATGTCGAGCAGCTGCGAGACGACGTCGGCGTCGTGGTTACCCTGCTTGGAGAGCCGCAGCATGCTGGCGCGCGAGGCGCCGGTCAGCGCGGTCTCGCTCGCGGCGAAGAAGCCCGAGACGAGCAGGCAGAGAATGACGATGGTGAATCCGAGCCAGTCCATGCACCACTCAAAAACCGGTTAGCCGCGCATCAAGCCTTCTGCGCGAGCTTCTCTTTGAGGAAATCGCGCACCGGCGCCGGCTCGACGTCCTTCGCGATCACGGCACGCCCGACCGCCTCCAGCAGGATGAAGGTGAGCTTGCCGCGCTTGACCTTCTTGTCCTGCGCCATCAACGCCATCAGCGCGTCGGCGTCGGCAAGCCCTTCCTGCGCGAAACCGGCGATGTCCTGCAGGCGCGTCGGCAGGCCTGCGTCGATGAGGTGACGCTCGACGCGCGCGGCATCGGCCTCGCCGATCATGCCAAGCTTCGCCGAGAACTGCGCCGCCAGCGTCATGCCGATCGAAACACCCTCGCCATGGAAGAGACGATCGGAGAAACCGGTCGCGGCTTCCAGCGCGTGACCGAAGGTATGGCCGAGATTGAGCAGCGCGCGCTCGCCGGTCTCGCGCTCATCGCGCGAGACGACGCCGGCCTTGGCGCGGCACGAGGTCGCGATCGCGTGCTCGCGCGCGGAGCCGCCTTTGAAGATATCGGAATGGTTCTTCTCCAGCCAGGTGAAGAAGGCTTCGTCGCCGAGCACGCCATATTTGGCGACCTCGGCATAGCCGGCGCGGAACTGCCGCGGCGACAGCGTGTCGAGCACAGCGGTGTCGGCAATGACGAGCAGGGGCTGGTGGAAGGCGCCGAGCAGATTCTTGCCCTGCGGCGAGTTGATGCCGGTCTTGCCGCCGACAGAGGAATCGACCTGCGCCAGCAGCGAGGTCGGCACCTGCACGAAATCGACGCCGCGGCGCAGGATCGCGGCCGCAAAGCCGGCGAGATCGCCGACCACGCCGCCGCCGAGCGCGATGACGAGATCGTTGCGCTCGATCTTCGCGGCGATCAGGGCTTCGCTGACTTTTTCGAGGCCGGCATAGGTTTTCGAGGTCTCGCCTTCCTCGACCACGATGCGCGAGGTCGGAATGCCGGCGGAAGCGAGCGACGCTTCGGTCGGCTCGAGCCAGTGTTTTGCGACAGTGCGATCGGTGACGATTGCCGTACGCACGCCGGGCCGCAAGCGCGCGACCCGTTCGCCGAGCGAGGCCAGCACGCCGCGGCCGATGACGATGTCATAGGCGCGATCGCCGAGCGCGACGTCGACGTTGACAGGATCTGAATGTTTCAACGGCGCAGTCATCGTACGGCACTCGCAACGTCGGCAGGTGATTGGGCGGCTTGTTCGCCGCGGAGATGGGCGCGCAGCGTCTCGATGCATTCCTCGACGATCTTGTCGTGCGGCACGTCGCGCGAGGCGATGGTGAGGTCGGCATGGCGATAGATCGGCTCGCGCTCGGTGAGGAGGCGCGTCACGGTTCCTTCGGGATCGGCGGTCTGGAGCAGTGGGCGGTCGGCGCGGCGGCGCACCCGGCGCATGATGACGTCAGGGTCGGCCTTGAGCCAGATCGAGACCGCCTTGGCCGCAATGCGATTGCGCGTCTCCTCGCGCATGAAGGCACCGCCACCGGTCGCCAGCACGATCGGCTCGCCGTCGAGCAGGCGCGCGATCACCCGCGCCTCGCCATCCCGGAAATACGGCTCGCCATGGCGCTCGAAAATCTCCGGTATGGTCATGCCGGCATGAGCGACCTCGATCTCGGTGTCGGCGTCAACGAAGGGCAGCTTGAGCCGGGCCGCCATGCGGCGGCCGATGGTGGATTTGCCCACCCCCATCATGCCGACGAGCACGATCGAGCGCGTCCCGAGCGCCGACAGGATGTCGGCCTCAGGGGCAGCTTGTATCGGCAACGCGGCGTCGGGCATGGGTCTCGCTCGATCTGCCGCCGGAGGCGGCATGCTTTGGCCACCTATACGACCCCCTCGGGGCCCTCGCCAGAGGACTCTTGCCACGAAACGGCGAACATGTTGGATGATTTCATTGGTTAATTTGGACGCCTGAGACCCTCGCCGAGATCTTGCCCGATGCCCAGCCTGTTCCGCTTCCTGACGGTCGTCGCCGTGCTCGCCGGCATCGTCTATGGCGTGGTCTTCGCGCTGGCGAACTTCGTGAGCCCGAAGTCGCGGGAAATGACGGTGACGATCTCGCCGGATAAGTTTCTCAAGAAATAGGAGCTAGCCTCCAGGGCATGCGCGTACAGCCCTCAGACAGCAAGCTCACCGGCCTGTTCCTCGACATGCTCGCGGCGGAACAGGGCGCCGGCCCCAATACGCTCGACGCCTACCGCCGCGACCTCACCGATTTCTCGGAATTTTTAGGCCGCGTCGGGCACAGCTTTGCCGACGCCGAGACCCAGATCCTGCGCGATTATCTCGCCGATCTCGACAGCCGCGGCTTCAAGTCCACCAGCGTCGCGCGGCGGCTGTCGGCGATGCGGCATCTCTACCGCTTTCTCCTGAACGAGCGCATCCGCACCGAGGATCCCGCGGCGATCCTGTCCGGCCCCAAGCGCGGCCGCGGCCTGCCGAAGGTGCTGTCGATCGCGGATGTCGACCGCATGCTCGGCCGCGCCAAGGAATTGAGCGAGGCGGAGGACGCTTCGCCCTCGAAACGGCTGCGGGCGTTGCGGCTCTATTGCCTGCTCGAGGTGCTCTACGCCACCGGCCTGCGCGTCTCCGAGCTGGTGGCGCTGCCGCGCTCCGCGGCAAAACGCGACGCCCGCATGATCGTGGTGCGCGGTAAGGGCAACAAGGAACGCCTGGTGCCGCTCAACGAGGCCTCACGGCAGGCGATGGCCGATTATCTCGCGGCGACGGAAGCGGCAAAAGCCGACAAGAAGAACAGCGTGGCCGCCTCGAAATGGCTGTTCCCGTCGTTCGGCGAGAGCGGGCATCTGACGCGGCAGCATTTCGCCCGCGACCTGAAAGAGCTTGCTATCGCCTCGGGGCTGCAGGCCCGGCTGGTCTCCCCGCATGTGCTACGCCACGCCTTTGCCAGCCACCTCCTGCACAACGGCGCGGATTTGCGCATCGTGCAGACCCTGCTCGGCCACACCGACATCTCCACGACCCAGATCTATACCCATGTGGTCGAGGAGCGCCTGAAGAGCCTGGTGCGCGACCTGCACCCGCTGGCGGAGAAATAGTTCTCTTGTAGCCCGGATGGAGCGCAGCGAAATCCGGGGCCGCCCGCCTCGCGGAAAGACCTTCCCGGATTGCGCTTCGCTCCATCCGGGCTACAGGCAACCCATGAAACCGCCTTGACTTCGGCCACATCTCCGCAGAAAGAGCCGTGGCCTCACGCATGATTTGGCGGGCTGCTTCCAAGCACACAAGCCAACTCATTGAAGAAGCTACATTTCTTTCCGCCGGTCCAAACCTGCTTCGACGCCCCGCCCCGTCCTCGCTATATTGAGTTGATGCCAGATCACATGCGCAGCTATCTCGACTTCGAAAAGCCGGTCGCCGAGCTCGACTCCAAGGTTGACGAGCTGCGGACGCTTGCGGCCTCGGGCACCGATATCTCCGAGGAAATCGGGAAGATCGAGGACAAGGCGGCGCAGGCGCTGGCCGACCTCTATCTGAACCTGACGCCGTGGCAGAAGACGCTGGTCGCGCGGCATCCGCAGCGGCCGCATTTCAACGACTTCATCAAGGGCCTGATCACCGAATTCACTCCGCTCGCCGGCGACCGCAAGTTCGGCGAGGACGAGGCGCTGGTTGCCGGCTTCGGCCGCTTCCGCGGTGAGGCCATCTGCGTGATGGGCCAGGAAAAGGGCGATTCCACCGAGAGTCGCATCCGGCACAATTTCGGCATGGCGCGGCCCGAGGGCTATCGCAAATGCGTGCGGCTGATGGAGATGGCCGAGCGGTTCGGCCTGCCCGTGCTGTCGCTCGCCGATTCCGCCGGCGCTTATCCCGGCATCGGCGCCGAAGAGCGCGGCCAGGCCGAGGCGATCGCACGCTCGACCGATGCCTGCATGGCGCTGACCGTGCCCAACGTCGCCATCATCACCGGCGAGGGCATGTCGGGCGGCGCCATCGCCATCACCACCGCCAACAGGGTCCTGATGCTGGAGCACGCGATCTACAGCGTGATCTCGCCCGAGGCCGCCTCCTCGATCCTGTGGCGCGACGGCTCCAAGGCGCAGGAAGCCGCCAACAACATGAAGATCACCGCGCAGGACATGCTGCGCTTCGGGGTGATCGACAGCATCTTGAAGGAGCCGGTCGGCGGCGCCCACCGCGACCCCACCGCCATGATCGCCACCACGGGCGATGCCATCGCCAAGGCCTTTGACGAGCTCCGCGGCCTGGACGGCGACACCATCCGCAAGCAGCGGCGGCAGAAATTCCTCGATATCGGTCGGAAACTGGGCTGATTCGGTCGTTTTCAGTGCCGTAGGGTGGGCAAAGGCGCGAAGCGCCGTGCCCACCAGCCGGTCGGACGGCAGAGAATGGTGGGCACGCTTCGCTTTGCCCACCCTACGAGACCTCCAGTAACTCCCCGTTAACCCTTTTTTTGCCCAAATCAGCGATCTCTGTCCGGATTGGGCCGGAAAGCCCAAGTACGGCCCAAAGTCGCGTCCATTTAGTCTTCGTTGACCATGCCACTGGGCCAACGGGCTCGTGATCCCAGCTCGGGTTGCGACCACATGACCCAGAGGTTAGAATTTTAATCAATGGCTTCAGGGCACAAGCGCTGGAGCGTGGTTCGAAAACACCCGTCACGACGGGTCCGGATCTCCGGTCGGATCATGCTTCGAGATTGGGGTTCGCGCTCTCTGCCCGGCACGGTGTGGGGTCCATCTTGATTTCTCGTTCGCTTGCTCGCGCGCTTTTGGCTTCGGTTGCGCTGCTGACGGCCAGTGTTCTGCTGGCCGGCTGCGATACCGACCAGGTTTCGCTCGCGACCAACGCCAAGGCCAACCAGCCGGTGCCGCCAAAGCTTCTCGCCGCGATGGTCGAGAAGGACATGGACCTGCAATCGCCGATCCTGGTGCGCCTGTTCAAGCAGGAGGCCGAGCTCGAGGTCTGGAAGCAGGCCCGCAACGGCCAGTTCGCGCTGCTCAAGACCTATCCGATCTGCCGCTGGTCGGGCGACCTCGGCCCGAAGGTACGCGAAGGCGACCGCCAGGCGCCGGAGGGATTCTACTCAATCAATCCGGGCCAGATGAATCCGCAGTCGGCCTACTATCTCTCGTTCAACACGGGCTATCCGAACGCGTTCGACAAGGCTCTGGGGCGCACCGGCTCGCAGCTGATGGTGCACGGCGATTGTTCGTCGCGCGGCTGCTACGCGATGACGGACGAGCAGATCGCGGAGATCTATTCGCTTGGCCGCGAGTCGTTCTTCGGCGGCCAGAAGGCGTTTCAGCTGCAGGCCTATCCGTTCAAGATGACGCCGGTGAACATGGCCAAGCACCGGAACAACCCGAACATGCCGTTCTGGAAGATGATCAAGGAAGGCTATGATCATTTCGAGGTGACGCGGCAGGAGCCGAAGGTCGATTTCTGCGAGCGCAAATACGTGTTCGACGCAACGAAGACGCCCGACGCGAAGCGCGATCCGGTGTTCGACGCGTCCGCGAAGTGCCCGGCCTATGTGATCCCCGAGAACATCGCCAGCGCGGTGCGCGACAAGGATGCGCGCGACCAGGTCGAGTACAACAAGCTCGTCGCCAAGGGCACGCCGATCGCGCGCATGAACACCGGCATCGACGGCGGCATGAACAAGATTTTTGCCTCGAAGATTCCGGAGGGATCGACCGGACTGTCGGAGAACGCCGAAGGCTCGACCCTGGAGATGCTGGCGATGGCGAAGGCGCCGGGCACGATCCCCGGACACGTCAATCCGCCCAAGCCCAATCTCGATGCGATCGCCGCCGCTCCCGCGAACCAGGAGCCGGTCGTCGCCGTCAGCGCCCCCGCCGCCACCACCCGCGTCGCCGCAGCCGCGCCGACCAGCGAGAAATCCCAAGAGAAATCGTCAGGCGGCTTCTTCTCCAACCTCGGCCGCAAGATGGGCCTCGGCACCGCCGACACGACGGCGACCACGCCGCCGCCGCAAGCGACCGCGTCCGTGGCCCCGACCACTGCTCCAGCAACGCCGCCCACCGCGACGTCGAGGCTGAAGGCCGCAGTGACCCGATTCGTGCCCGGCCGCGACACGTCCAAGGACGCGCCGAAGCCGGCCGTCGCCGCCGCCAAGCCCGCCGAACCGGTGAAGCCGGACACGCGCCTCGCCGCGACGCGTCCGGCGCTGAAGCCGTCGGTGTCGGATGGCGCGAGTGAAGCGACGCAGATCATGGGCGCCGCGCCGGTGGTGTCGTCGAACTCGTTCGACAGCCGCTTTGGGGCGGTGAAGTAAGGGCGGCGCTCCGCTTAATCTCTCCGATCCATCTCAGCCTGACGCCGTCATTCCCCTTGATGAGGTACGGTGAGAGCGCTGCGCCTCACTCAAAGACGGGCAGCGACCTACGGCGCCAGGTACCGCATCAGCTCCGGATTGACGCGCACATCATTCGCCTGCCCTTGCAGCGCGACCCTGCCGCGGTCGAGCACGTAGGCGTAATCGGCGACGCGCAGCGCGAGGTCGAGGTGCTGCTCGACGATGATGACGGCGATGCTCTTCGCGAGCTCGATCAGGCGCTCGGTGATCTCCTCGATCACGCCGATCCAGACGCCTTCGGTCGGCTCGTCCAGCAACAACAGCTTTGGATCGCCCAGCATCGCGCGGCCGATGGCGAGCATCTTGCGCTCACCGCCAGAGAGGGTGCCGGCGGGCTGGTCGAGGCGCTGGCCGAGTTTCGGGAAGATGGTCAGCACCTGATCGACCGCGTCGGCCTTCTTGCTGGCGAGCGAGCCGACCGCGAGATTGTCGCGCACCGACAGGCGCGCGAACACCGAGTGCTCCTGCGGCACGTAGCCGATGCCGGCGCGCACGCGCTCCTGGGTCGCGCGGCGGCTGATGTCGCGCCCGTCGAACGCGACCTCACCCTTCCATGCCGGCAGCTCGCCGACGATGGTCTTCATCAGCGTGGTCTTGCCGGCGCCATTGCGGCCGAGCACGGCGACGCCGCCGCGCCAGGGAATGCCGAGGGTGACGTCGAACAGGACCTGGCTGCGGCCATAGCCCGCGTCGAGATGCTTGATGTCCAAAAATTCAGGCACGGCGCAGATAGATCTCCTGAACGGATTTATTGGCCTGGATCTCCGACACGGTGCCTGATGCCAGCACCTTGCCCTGGTCGAGCACGGTCAACCGATCGCAGATGTCGCGGATGAAATCGAGGTCGTGCTCGACGATGACGAGCGAGCAATGTTTTTTGATCGGCTGAAGCAATTCACCGGTGACGCGGCGCTCCTCCAGGCTCATGCCGCCGGTCGGCTCGTCCAGCAGCAGCAGCTTCGGCTTGCCCGCGAGCGCCATCGCGATCTCCAGCCATTGCTGCTGGCCGTGCGACAATGCGGCCGCCGCGTCGAAGGCGCGATCGGCGAGGCGGAACTGCGTCAGCATGGTCATGACCTGGTCGTGGAGCGCGCCGCGCGTGCGCGAGAATACGAGATCGAACAGCGAGGACTGCGCCTGCAGCGCGAGCAGGATGTTGTCGTAGAGCGTCAGCGTCGGCAGCACGCTGGTGATCTGGAATTTCAGGCTCATGCCGGCCCGGGCCCGTTCGGTCGGCGTGAACGCGGTGATGTCGGTGTTGATGAAACTCACTTTGCCTTGGGTCGGCACTTCGGCCCCCGCAATGCACTTCATCAGCGTGCTCTTGCCGGAGCCGTTCGGTCCGATCAGGCCGTGAAACTCGTTCTCGCCGACGGTGAGCGCGGCGCCGTCGAGCGCGGTGAGCTTACCAAAGATCTTCTTGATGCCGGCAGCTTCAAGGAGCGGCATTGCGCTTCTCCTTCTCAGTCTGCTTCTCAGTCCGCTTCTCGGTCTCCTTGGGCTTGGCACCAAAGCTGCCGACCCGTTCGCGCTCGCCGAGCACAAAACTGATCAGGCCAAGCGGCCGGAACAGGATCACGAGCAGCAGCAGCAGTCCGAGGATGATCGGCCAGATCTCGCGGTAGTTGTCGGAGAGCCAGAAGCTGACTCCTTCGACGATGATGGTCCCGATGACAGCGCCGATCAGCGTGCCGGAGCCGCCGAACAGCACATAGAGCACCACCTGCGTCGAGACGACGACGCCGACCATGTTGGGCCAGACGAAACCTTCGTGGAAGGCATAAAGGCTGCCGGCAAGACCTGCGATGGCGCCGCCGATCGCGAAGATGATCGCCTTCAGGTGCTGTACCTTGTAGCCGAAGAAGGCGATGCGCTGCTCGTTCTCGCGCAGGCCCGCAAGCGCCAGGCCGAATTGCGAGCGTACCAGGAAGCGGCAGAGCAGGTAGACCACGACGAGGATACCGAGCACGAGATAGTAGAAGGCCGGGCCCTCAGTAAATTCGTAGCCGCCGAGCGACATCGGCGCGATCGAGGGGATGCCGTTCTGGCCGCCGAGATAGTACCAGCCGCGCGCGAGGCGATCGGCGGCGTAGGAGCCGGTCAGCGTGCCCAGCGACACGAAGATGACGCTGGAGGGATGCCGTCCGAGCAGCAGGAAGCCGCCGAGCAGCAGCGCGAAGGTAAGGCCGATGATCGTGCCGGCAGGGAGCACGAGGAAGATGTTGGTGATGTCGAGGTCGCGCGCGAGCAGCGCGACGCCATAGCCGGCCGAACCGAAGAACAGGGCCTGGCCAAAGCTCATGATGCCGGCATAGCCCCAGACCAGATCGAACGACAACGCGAACAGCGCGAGGATGATCACGCGGGTCGCGAACACGGTGAGGTAGTCCTGCAGCACCAGCGGCGCGAGCAGCGCCGCGACGAGCACGACGCCCTCCACGATCGGCAGGACCTTTCGTCCTGCCTTGACCTGTTCCTTGGCCTGTCCCGCGGCCACGCGTTCAGCCATCGCACCGTCCGCTTCGTCGCCGGCGATGGCTTCTCTTACCACAGTCATCGACTTAGGCATTCCGCCTCAGCATTCCTTGGGATCGACGAGCCCGTCGCTGCGTCCGACGATCTCGTAGTTCTCACCCTTGGCGACGGCGGTGTACATCTTCATCTTGCAGTGCCGCTTGCCCGGCACCATCTCGGCCGGTCCGCCCGGGCCTTCGGCGATCTTGGCGTGATCGAGCGTGGCGGCAACCGAGTCGCGATCGACCTTGCCGGCTTCCTTCACGGCCGCTTCCCACAGCTTGAGGCCGCGATAGGTGCCGGTCGCGGCACTGCCGGCCGCGAACAGGAAGTTGCCGGGGAAGTCCTTCTCATACGCCGCCTGGATTTTGGCGTCGAACGGGTTCTCCTTGGTCAGCACCTTGAAATAGTCGAGACAGCTTGCGAGCCCCTCGATCTCCGCGGCCTGGTTGATGTTGAGCGTGTTCTCGTCATAGTAGACGCAGGCTAGGCGCCCGCCGTTCTTGAGGAAGCCCGCTTCATAGAGTTGCTTGAAGAACGGGCCGACACCCGGCGGAATGACGGTGTTGAAGACGACGTCGACCTTGTTGGAGATGATGCGGTTGACGGTCGATGAGAAGTCGATCTGGTCGAGCGGGTAATATTCCTCGAACACGACCTCGCCGCCGTTCGCCTCAATGACCTTGCGGGCGTAGACGTTGAGCGTGTGCGGCCAGACATAGTTGGCGCTCGGCAGCGCGAACTTCTTGCCACCGTTCTTGATCAGCCAGGGGATGAACTCGTCACACTGCTGCGCGGGCGTCGGCCCGGTGCAGAACAGGTAGGGCGTGCACTCCTTGCCTTCGTAGAGCTGCGGATAGATGTAGAGCGTCTTGCCGCGCGCCACGATCGGGTCCTTGATCGCGTTGCGCATCGACGAGGTGATGCCGCCCAGCACCATGTCGACTTTGTCGCGCTGGATCAGTTTTCGGACGTTGCCGACGGCGACGGATTCGTTCGACGCAGTGTCCTCGATATAGAGCTCGAGCGGACGGCCGAGCAGACCACCGGCCGTATTGATCTCCTTGATCACCATCTTGGCGACATTGGCGTCGGCATTGCCGGCATAGGCGATCGGGCCGGTGAGATCGGTCGCGATACCGACCTTGATCGGGCCTTCCGCCGCGTTCGCCCACGGCGCCGGGATCACCCAGCTGCCGACGCCGGTCGCGACCGCGCCGGTGGTAAAGGCAAGATTGGAGAGGAAGCGGCGACGCGAAAGCTGAGTACGATCGAACATGACTAAACCGCTTTTCCAGCGATGAGGCCCTGTGGCCGAAATTTGATGAAGACAATGGCGAGCACGAAGACGAGGACGTCGGCGACGACGGGCGCCATCACCCATGGCAGCGCGGCGCTGAGGGTGCCGATGACGCCGGCGCCCGCCACCGGTCCGATGAAGGAGCCGACGCCGCCGACCATCACCGCGACAAAACCCTGGATCAGGAAGCGCAGGCCGAGATCGGCGTACAGGCTGAACACCGGCACGATCAGCGCACCGGCAAGGCCGGCGAGCGCGGAGCCGAACGCAAACGTGGCGCCGTACATCAGGGGCGTGGAAATGCCTGAGGCCCGCGCCAGCGAGGGATTTTCCAAGGTGGCGCGCATGCGCAGGCCAAAACTCGTGCGCGACAGCAGGAGGTAACAGCCCGCCATCACCAAAAGCGTGATGACGATGATGGTGAAGCGCCAGGCCGAGATGTGCATGGCGCCGATATCAATCGAGCCGCCGATCGGCTCGGGCACGGTGAGATAGAAGCCGCCGATCAGACCGCGCACGGATTCGCGGATGATCAGGCCGAGTGCATAGGTGCCGAGCATCGCCACGATCGGCGCAGCGTAGAAGCGGCGGATGATCAACGCCTCCAGCACGAAGCCGAGCGCACCGACCACGAAGGGCGCCGCGACCATGCCGGCCCAGATCGGCAGGCCCTTGGCGTAGGCGAGATAGGTGATGTAGGCCCCGAGCAGGACGAACTCTCCTTGGGCGAAGTTGAAGATGCCCATCATGCTGGCGATGATTCCGAGCCCCAGCACGATCAGGACGATGATCGCGCCAAAGCTCAGGATCTCGAACGCCGCGACGAACGCGTTAGCCATGCGTTGGATTCTTGTTTTGACGCGTTTTCTTGACGCGAACCGGTATCCACTTCGCTCGAAGACGCTCTGCTCCGTCCGTCTGCATCAGTGCCTCGCTCACATCTTCTTCCAGTCGCCGATCTGCTCGAAAGCATGGGCGGCGCGGTAGATTGTGGATTCCTCGAACATGCGGCCGACCAGCATCAGGCCGACGGGCAGGCCGTCGACCATGCCGCAGGGCAGCGACATCGCGGGATGATGGGTGATGTCGAACGGCGCTGTGTTGGAGATCATCTCCAGCGCACGGGCGACGTAGTCTTCGCGGCTGGCGGTGGGCTCCGGCAGCTTCGTCGCTTTCATCGGCGTCGTCGGCAGCAGCAGCAGGTCGTATTCGCCGAACGCCTTGTCATAGGCCGCGGTCAGGCGACGCGAGATGTTGAGGGCCTTGCCGTAATAGCGGGGACCGAAGCTATTGTTGATGTAGGTCCCGAGCATCAGGAACAGTTTTGTCGTCTCCGACAGCGAATCCGCCTGCCGGCGCCAGCCGCGATGGAAGTCCATCAGCGAGGTCGAGTAGAGGTCAGAGCGGCTGAGGCCATAGCCATCGCCATACATCATGGTCTGGGTCATGCCCTCCGTGCCGATCGGCGTCCAGATCGCGGGACCGACAAGATGCATCGGGATCGAGACGATCTCGACCGTGGCACCAAGGTCCTTGAAGCGCTTGGCGGCCTCGCGGACGCTTTCGTTGACGGCGGCCTCCGCGTTCGCCTGCTCGAAGCCTTCCTTGAGGATGCCGATCTTCATGCCCTTGACGCCCTGGCCGAGCGCCTTGGTGTACTCCTCGACCTTCGGCGCCTTAATGCGGGGATCGTAGCCGTCGTCGCCGGCGAGCACTTCGAGCAGCAGCGCATTGTCGGCGACGGTCGCGGTCATCGGACCGGTGTGGTCGACGAAGACCTCGATCGGCATGATGCCGGTGTAGGGGACGAGTCCCCAGGTCGGCTTCATGCCGTAGGTGCCGCAGAACGAGGATGGCATGCGGATCGAGCCGCCCTGGTCGCCGCCGATCGCCATGTCGACCTCGCCGAGCGCGACCACGACGCCGGAACCAGAGGACGAGCCGCCGGCCGAATAGCCCATCTTGTGCGGATTGTGCACGGCACCGACCGCACCGGTGTGGCTGCCGCCGGACATGCAGAAGGATTCGCAATGCACTTTTCCGGCGATCTCGGCGCCGGCATCGAGCATGCGCGTGACGATGGTGGCGTCGAAATCGGGGACGTAGCCCTCGAGCGTCGCCGAACCGTTCATCATGGGCACGCCAGCGAGCATGATGTTGTCCTTCAGCGCGACGGTCTTGCCCTTGAGCTTGCCGCTCGCCGCACCCTTCACGGTCGACTTGCGGTACCAGGCGTTGCGCGGGTTCTCCTCGGGCGAGGGCCGATAGCCCGGCGTGCGGGGATATTTGACCTCCGGCACTTCGTCCGGCATCGCGCCGACGAGATTATAGGCCTCGATCGAGCCCTGCATCAGGCCGCGGAACGAGGCAACATCGGCATCGGTCAGCGAAAGGCCGCACTGCTTGGCGACGTCGAGAAGTTGGGCAGGCGTGGGAAGGACAACTGTCACGGCGCTCTCCTGAAGTTTCTTGGTACGGTCCCTGCGCGCGGCCGCGATTGGCGCGACGCGCGCAGCGGCCCTGCTGAAACATTCAAAGCGGAAATATTTTCCTTTTCAAGTATTATTTTGAGATGGGGCTGTCCGGATTGCCGCAGCAGACTCAGACCGGCTTGATCAGCTTGAAGTCGAGGCCGTCGGCCTCCGCGAGATACATCTGCATGCGGGCGTGGCCGTTGCGAACGACGACCGGGCCGCGCGCGCCGCCGTAAACGATGTTGCGGCCGGCCGCGAGCATGGGCGCCATCGACAGCGAACCTGCCTTTTTCGCCACGGCTTCGAGGAAACGCAGGCCTTCATAGCTGGACTGGCCGAGCGAGCCGATCGGCGGGGCGTTCGGCCCGAACATCGCGCGATAGCGGATCTGGAAGTCGTCATTGGCCCGCGAGCCGATACCGGAGAAATAGCCGGATGCGCAGAACATGTTCTCGCTGTTGTCGGCGCCGATGCCGAGCAGCACCGTCTCGTCCATGGCCCCCGCCAGCCGCAGCGTCGCGGCACCGAGGCCGCATTCGCCGAACGCACGATTGAAGGTGACGCTGTCGGTGCCGATCAGCGAGATCAGCACGACATCGGGCCGCGCGGCACGGATGCGCGCCAGATGCGGCTCGTGATTGTCCTCGCCGAGGGGGACGAACTCCTCACCGACGACGTGGCCCCCGGTTTCCCTGATGTAGTTCTTCACGGCGCGGTGCGATTGCCAGGGCCAAACGTAATCGCTGCCGATCAGGTACCAGCGCGACGCCTTCTTGACGTCGGCAAGCCAGTGGATCGACGGCCGGCTCTGCCAGCGCGGCGTCTCGCCGATCGCCATCACGCCGGGCGTGCGCTCGCCGCCTTCATAGACCGGCGTATAGATGTAGGGGATGCGATGACGCGTGGTGACGTCGCGCAAACCGACGCGGACCGCGCTGGTATGCAGCCCGACGATGAGATCGACCTCGTCGAACGCGATCGCCTGCTCGGCGCGGTTCAGCACCTCATCGAGCGGCCCGCCGGCGTCGTAGATCGACAGCTCGATCTCGCGGCCGAGGATGCCGCCGCGCTTGTTGATCTCGGCAACGGCGAGCTGCGCGCTGTTGGTCGCGCAGGGGCCCCACACACCCGGCGATCCCGTGCAGCAGATGAAGCCGCCGATGCGCAGCTTGTTCGCGCCACGCCGCCTGAGGAAAGCATGATCGCCCGGCGACAGCGAGCTATCGGCTCCCGACGACGACAGATTCCTCAGCAGCAAGGACGGCGGCATCGCCGGACTGCCGTGAGCCGGGAAGTTTACCGTCGCGTGCACGCCAACTCCTGTCTGGCACCAGACCTGAAAGCACAATGAGCAGGCGGCCGCGGCATCCGCCCTTTTGTTAGGCAAACATCCTATTTTGAAAATATTGAATATTCAACAATTGAAGTGCATATAGAAGCAGCATTGATTGCAAGACATTCACTCATTTGGGTCAAGACGAAGTCTTAGCCGTGGCAAAACCGAACTCCCCGATCACCGAACACCTCGCCTACCTGCTCGCGCAAGCCAACCGGGAGATCAACCGGCAGCTGGAACTGCGGCTGAGCAAGGAAGGCGTTCCCGTCGAGCAGTGGCGCATCCTTAAGGTGTTGTCGGACGGCGATGGCCACTCGATGGGCGAACTCGCGGACGCGGTGCTGCTCAATCATCCGACGCTGACCAAGATGATCGACCGCATGGTCTCCGACACGCTGGTCTATCGCGTGCAGGACCCGAATGATCGCCGCAAGGTTTTGATGTTCATCTCCGACCGCGGCAAGGTGCTGTGCAAGAAGCTCAACTCGCTCGCGGTCGACCAGGAGGAGCACATCCTGGAGAGCTATGGCGACAAATCGACGAGCGAATTGAAGCGGCTGCTGGAGAGCTTGATCGACAGCTCGAATTGAGCGCTGGCTTGGCGCGCTCTCGCAACACTTCATCTCGTGAGGGCGTGGCGCAAATCGCCACACACACTCAGCCGTCATCGCCCGCGAAAGCGGGCGATCCAGTATTCCAGAGACGCTAGTGATTCAACCGAGAGGCCGCGGCGTACCGGGTCGCCCGGTCGAGCCGGGCGACGACAGTGGAGCGTGAGGCGCGAACATCGCGTCTCACGCGCGCATGACAGCGGGGCTAGCGGCTACGCGTAGCGCCCGTGGCAGTGCTTGTACTTCTTGCCTGAGCCGCAGGGGCAATCCTCGTTACGGCCGACCTTGCCCCAGCTTGCCGGGTTCTTCGGATCGCGAAGAGCTGCGTCGGAAGCCTGCGCACCGAGCGTGACGCTGGCGAGCGCCATCTCGTCCTCGCCGGTGTTCGGGTCGAACTTGTGCGCTTCCATCGGCGGCAGCACGGGGGCTTCCTGCTCCGGCGGGACGATCTCGACCCGCATCAGCTGCGCCGTGACGGCCTCGCGCAGATGCGCGCTCATCTCCTGGAAGAGATTGAAGGCCTCGGTCTTGTACTCCTGCAACGGATCGCGCTGGCCGTAGCCACGCAGGCCGATGACCTGGCGCAGATGGTCGAGCATGATCAGATGCTCGCGCCAGAGATGGTCGAGCGTCTGGAGCAGAATGGTCTTCTCGACGTAACGCATCACGTCGGGACCCCATTGCCCGACCTTGGCCGCCATGTGCTCGTCGGCTTTGGTCTCGATGCGGGTGAGCAGCTCCTCGTCGGCGATGCCCTCTTCCTTGGCCCAGTCGTCGACCGGCAGGTCGAGATCGAGCACGCGCTTCAGCTCTTCCTTCAGGCCGGCCACATCCCACTGCTCGGCATAGGCATGCTCGGGCACGTGCTTGGCGACGAGATCGTCGATGAAGGCGTGGCGCATGTCGGTAACGGTCTCGGCGACGCTGTCGTCCTTCATCAAGTCGACGCGCTGGTCGAAGATCACCTTGCGCTGGTCGTTCTGGACGTTGTCGAACTTGAGCAGATTCTTGCGGATGTCGAAGTTGCGCGCCTCGACCTTCTGCTGCGCCTTCTCGAGCGCCTTGTTGATCCAGGGATGGATGATCGCCTCGCCTTCCTTGAGGCCGAGACGCTGCAGCATGCTGTCGAGGCGATCCGAACCGAAGATGCGCATCAGATCGTCTTCCAGCGACAGGAAGAACTTCGAGCGGCCGGGGTCGCCCTGACGGCCGGAACGGCCGCGCAGCTGGTTGTCGATGCGGCGGGATTCGTGACGCTCGGATCCCATGATGTAGAGGCCGCCGGGCTTCTTCACGGTCTTGGCGGGCTTCGAGCCCTTCGCCGGCTCGATCTCGACCTCTTCCTCGGCCTTCAGCACGATCTCGCGGAAGTGCTCGATGTCGGCCTTGATCTGCTCGATCTTCTTCGCCTTCTCCGCCTCGTCCTCGATGCCGGCAGTCTCCTGCTGGATCCGCATCTCGAGCGAGCCGCCGAGCTTGATGTCGGTACCGCGGCCGGCCATGTTGGTGGCGATCGTGATCGCGCCGGGCACGCCGGCTTCCGCGACGATATAGGCTTCCTGCTCGTGGAAGCGCGCGTTCAGCACCGCGAACAGTTTTGCCGGCTTGCCGGCGCGGGCCGCGGCGTACAGCTTCTGCATCGAATTCTCGTTGCCGAAATCGATCTGCCGGTAGCCGTGCTTCTTGAGGTATTCGGCGATCACTTCCGATTTTTCGATCGAGGCGGTGCCGACCAGCACCGGCTGCAGCCGCGCATTGGCGCGCTCGATCTCGGCCAGGATCGCGGCGTATTTCTCGTTCTGGGTACGATAGACCTCGTCGTCCTCGTCGAGGCGGCCGACCGGCACGTTGGTCGGGATCTCCACGACTTCGAGCTTGTAGATGTCGAAGAGTTCGTCGGCTTCGGTCAGCGCCGTGCCGGTCATGCCGGCGAGCTTTTCGTACATCCGGAAATAGTTCTGGAAGGTGATCGAGGCCAGCGTCTGGTTTTCCGGCTGAACCTGGACATGCTCCTTGGCTTCAAGCGCCTGATGCAGGCCTTCTGAATAACGTCGGCCGGCCATCATGCGTCCCGTGAACTCGTCGATGATGACGACCTCGTCGTCGCGGACGATGTAGTCCTTGTCGCGCGTGAACAGCGTGTGGGCGCGCAGCGCCTGGTTGATGTGGTGCACGACGGAAACGTTCTCGACGTCGTAGAGCGACTCGCCCTTGAGCTGGCCGGCGTCGCGCAGCAACGTCTCGATCTTCTCCATGCCACCTTCGGTCAGCGTCACCGTACGCTGCTTCTCGTCGACCTCGTAATCGGTCTTGTCGAGCTTGGGCAGGAAGCCGTCGATGGTGTTGTAGAAATCGGAACGGTCGTCGAGCGGGCCGGAGATGATCAGCGGCGTGCGCGCTTCGTCGATCAGGATCGAGTCGACTTCGTCGACGATGGCGTAGAAGTGCGGGCGCTGGACCATGTCCTCGAGCCGGTACTTCATGTTGTCGCGCAGATAGTCGAAGCCGTATTCGTTGTTGGTGCCGTAGGTGATGTCGCAGGCATAGGCAGCCTTGCGTTCGGAATCGTCGAGGCCGTGGACGATGACGCCGGTGGTCAAGCCGAGGAAGCTGTAGATCTGGCCCATCCAGCCGGAGTCGCGGCGGGCGAGGTAGTCGTTGACGGTGACGACGTGGATGCCCTTGCCCGCGAGCGCGTTGAGGTACACCGCGAGCGTTGCGACCAGCGTCTTGCCTTCGCCGGTCTTCATCTCCGCGATGTCGCCCTCGTGCAGCACGATGCCGCCGATCAACTGGACGTCGAAATGACGCTGGCCGAGCGTGCGCTTGGCAGCTTCGCGCACGGTGGCGAAGGCCGGCACCAGCAGATCGTCGAGCGTTTTGCCCTCGGCGAGCTGTTTCTTGAACTCGACGGTGCGGGCCTTCAGTGCCTCGTCGGAGAGTTTCGAAACCTCCGGCTCCAGCGCGTTGATCGCGTTGACGCGGGACTGGTATCCCTTCACCCGCCGGTCGTTGGCGGAGCCGAAAAACTTGCGGGCGAGCGCGCCGATCATGCCTAGTTCCTGTGTTCGCGATTCAACCGCGTTGCAGCCAAGAAGTTGTCACCCCCCTGCCTATCAACTCACCGTGACGCCTGATGGCGACAGAGCCCGGACTGCGGGGGGTCATCCGCCATATGGGTGGGAATTGGGCAAGTCTGGGTTCAACGGCCAAAAACGCAGCAAAATAAACGCCATCGCCATGGTCGCGACCGGGCAGAGATATGGCCCGGTCGGGGCCTTGTCAACGGCGGGCGCATTGCGGCTAATTCATCATTTTGACAGACTTTTCGCGTTGCCAAGCCCCCCTGAATTGGGCGAGTGTCCGCCCCGCTAGAGCAGCCCCCTGCTTCAACAAAAGGATTTTCCATGACCACCTCGTTCCCGGTAACCAAAACCGGCCTGCGCTTCGGCCTCGCCACCGCCCTCGTGGGCTGCCTTGCGTTGGCGCTGATCGCGGGTCCCGGCCGGGCTGCCGACGATCCGGTGCTGGCGAAGGTCAATGGCGCGGAAATCAAGAAGAGCGACGTTGCCATGGCCGAGGAGGAACTCGGGGCGAGCCTCGCCCAGATGGACCCGGCGACCAAGGACGAGAATGTGCTGTCCTTCCTGATCGACATGAAAATCGTCAGCAAGGCTGCCGAGGACAAGAAGGTCGCCGACGGCGACGAGTTCAAGAAGCGCCTGGCGTTCGCCCGGAACCGCCTGCTGATGGACAGCCTGCTCGCCAACGAGGGCAAGGCCGCCACCACCCCCGACGCCATGAAGAAGGTCTATGAGGAGGCCTCCAAGCAGATCACCGGCGAGCAGGAGGTCCGCGCCCGCCACATCCTGGTCGAGACCGAGGACGAGGCCAAGGCGGTGAAGGCCGAGCTCGACAAGGGCGCCGATTTCGCCGAGCTCGCCAAGAAGAAGTCCAAGGATCCGGGCTCCGCCGATGGCGGCGACCTCGGCTTCTTCACCAAGGAGCAGATGGTGCCGGAGTTCTCGGCCGTGGCCTTCACGCTGGAGCCGGGCAAGATCTCCGATCCCGTGAAGTCGCAGTTCGGCTGGCACATCATCAAGGTCGAGGAAAAGCGCAACCGCAAGGCGCCGGACTTCGAGCAGGTCAAGGCCCAGATCGAGCAGTACGTCACCCGCAAGGCCCAGGCCGACTACGTCGCCAAGCTCCGCGCGGAAGCCAAGGTCGAGCGGACGGACCAGCCGGCAGCGGATGCCAAGCCGGATGCCAAGCCGGCCGACCCTGCCAAGCCGTCCGACAGCAAGATGGCGCCCCCCGCGAAGAAGTAAGAATTCGCTGTCACTTCGCGGACGCCAATAGTATCTAACGTCGCAATGGCCGGGCAAATGCCCGGCCATCTGCATATCCAGACCTCACCAAGGCGCCCCGATGTCCTCCTCCGTCTCCCCGCTCGCCCCCAAAACTGTCCCCGACATGCCCGTGATCGCGGGCGTCCGCCTTGCGACGGCCGAAGCCGGCATCCGCTACAAGAACCGCACCGACGTGCTGCTGGCGGTAATGGACAAGGGCACCGCGGTCGCGGGCGTCTTCACCAGGTCGAAATGCCCCTCCGCGCCGGTGGAATGGTGCCGCGCCAAGCTGAAGGGCGGCAAGGCGCGCGCGCTGGTGGTGAATTCCGGCAACGCCAATGCATTCACCGGCAAGACCGGGCGCAGCTCCACCGCGCTGACCGCGAAGATCGCGGCCAAGGCGGTCGGATGCAGCGAGGGCGAGATCTTCCTGGCCTCGACTGGCGTGATCGGCGAGCCGCTGGACGCGACCAAGTTCGACGGTGTGCTCGGCCGGCTGGCCGAGACTGCCGAGTCCGGCGACTATCTCGCCGCGGCCAAGGCGATCATGACCACCGATACCTTCCCCAAGGTCGCGACCGCGACCGTGAAGCTCGGCAAGGCCAAGGTCACCATCAACGGCATGGCCAAGGGCGCCGGCATGATCGCGCCCGATATGGCGACGATGCTGTCCTTCATCTTCACCGACGCGCCGATCGCACCCGCCGCCCTGCAAGCGTTGCTCAAGAGCGGCGTCGAGGACACCTTTAACGCGGTGACGATCGACGGCGACACCTCGACCTCGGACACGCTGCTGGCCTTCGCCACTGGCGCCGCCGCCGAGCACGGCGCGCCAAAGATCAGCCGCGCCAACGACCCCCGCCTGAAGGCCTTCGTGAAAGCCTTCAACCAGGTGCTCGCCAATCTCTCCGAGCAGGTCGCCCGCGACGGCGAAGGCGCGCGCAAGCTGGTCGAGATCACCGTGGAAGGCGCCAAGACCAAGGCGTCGGCGCGCAAGATCGCGATGTCGATTGCGAACTCGCCGCTGGTCAAGACCGCAATCGCCGGCGAGGACGCCAATTGGGGCCGCGTGGTGATGGCGGTCGGCAAGGCCGGCGAGCCGGCCGATCGCGACAAGCTCTCGATCTCCTTCAACGGCATCCGCGTCGCCAAGAGCGGCGCGCGCGATCCGTCCTATGACGAGGCGCAGGTGTCGGAAGCGATGAAGGCCCCGGAAATCGCCATCAAGGTCTCGCTCGGCCTCGGCAAGGGTCGCGACCGCGTGCTGACCTGCGACCTGACGAAGGAGTATGTCGCGATCAACGGGGATTACAGGTCTTAAACCGAACGCCGATGGCCGATCTCAAACTGACATTGGTGGTGGCCTGCGCGCTCGTCGACGCCGACAAGCGCGTCCTGATCGCGCAGCGCCCGGAGGGCAAGACGCTTGCGGGCCTCTGGGAATTCCCCGGCGGCAAGTGTGAGCCCGGCGAGCGGCCGGAGCAGAGCCTGATCCGCGAGCTGCACGAAGAGCTCGGCATCACCGTCGCCGAACCGTGCCTGGCGCCGCTGACCTTTGCGAGCTACGGCTACGAGACCTTTCACCTGCTGATGCCGCTTTACATCTGCCGGCGCTGGGAGGGGCTGGTCACCCCGCGCGAAGGCCAGACCCTGACCTGGGTCCGCGCCAACAAGCTGCGCGACTACCCGATGCCGCCCGCGGACATTCCGTTAATCCCGCATCTGATCGATTTGCTGATGTGAGTACGGACCTCATCCTGAGGAGCGCGGCACGCGCGTCTCGAAGGATGGCCACACGGCGAGAGCGGGGCCTGCATGGTTCTCGCGGCGATGCGAAGCATCGTCCGCTAAGCGCGCCTTACGCGCCCCCTCACCATGAGGATCACTCCTTCCCCGCCTTCTTCACCGCCTCCGCCAGGCTCGCTTTTGCCGACCCCGGCTTCAGCGGCTGCTGCTGGCTCGCATGCGGGGCCCAGCCGGAGAGCCAGATGATGTCGAATGTCGCACGGATGCGGCCATCGGCATCCGCAAAGCGTTCGGCGTAGATTTCGGCCATGCGCAGCAGCGTCGCGCGGGGCGTCGGGGTACGCCGCCGCTCGATCAGCACATTGGCCGCGCCCATGCGGCGGAGATCCTGCATCAGCGCAAACGCATTGGCGTAGCGCACCACGACACGGTCGACATCGGTGACCGGAAGCGCAAAGCCTGCCCGCTGCAACAGCGCGCCGATATCGCGCAGATCCGCGAACGGGGCCACGCGCGGCGACACGCCACCCTCGCATTCGGCCTCCGCCGCGGCAAAGGCCTGGCGCAACTCGGTCAGGCTGTCGCCGCCGATCATCGCGGCGAGCAGCAATCCGTCCGGCTTCAGCGCACGCCGCACCTGCATGAGCACCCCCGGCAGGTCGTTGACGAATTGCAGCGCCAGCGCCGAGACGACGAGGTCGAGACTTTCCGGGGCAAAGGGCAGTTTTTCCGCGCCCGCTTCGTCGAGCGCGATCCGCCGAAGTGATGGCAGCCCTATGAGCCCCTCTCCGGGCGTCCAGAGATCGGCCGCAGCGTGAAATTCCCGCATCACGGCGGCCAGCCGGTCAGTCATGTCCTCTGCAACACGATCGAGCAGGAATGTCACCTCGCCCTGCGCATGTGCGCGCCGCTGCCGCGCATGCAGCAATGCGCGATCGAACAGAGCGGGCGGGGTCTGCGGGGTCTGGGCCATGCCGCTGGTTACGCCGATCACGACCGCCATGGCAATCTCCTCTCTCGTGTCCCGGACGCGCTGCGGCGCTCTTAGCGCTGCTGCACAGAGCCGGGACCCAGAAGGCACCACCGCACGATGCGGCGAGATGGGCCCCGGCTCTGCAGCGCACCGCACCGGACGATGCTTCGCATCGCCGGGAGCGCTGCGCTGCGTCCGGGGCGCGAGAGTGTGGCTTGAGCCCCCGTAAACAGAACGCTAGCCTCTCCCCATGGAAGCCGACGCCGCCCCCACCCGCTCCATCGCCGTGCCGTTGCATGCCGCGTGGACGGCCGGCCGCCACGTGCTGTTACGCGCCGCACGGCTCGCGCTCGACATTGCGCTGCCGACGCTCTGCGTGTCCTGCCGCGAGCCGGTCGACGGCGAGGGCGTCTGCGCAGCCTGCTGGGCGCGGCTGTCGTTCATCGAACGGCCCTATTGTCCACGGCTCGGCATTCCCTTCGTCTATGATCCCGGCCCCGAGATGCTGTCGATGGAGGCGATCGCCAGCCCGCCGGCCTACCAGCGTGCACGCGCGGCGGTGCGCTATGACGACGTCGCGCGCACGCTGGTGCATGCGCTGAAATACCAGGACCGTACCGATCTGGCGCCGGCCATGGGCCGCTGGATGGCGCGCGCGGGCGCCGAACTGCTCACCGGAGCCGACATGCTGGCGCCGGTGCCCCTGCATTGGCGCCGGGCCTGGCGCCGCCGTTACAACCAGTCCGGGGCGCTGGCGCGCATCATCGCGCGGCAGAGCGGTGTCAGGGTGCGCGGCGAAGTGCTGCGCCGGGTGCGTGCGACTGAGCAGCAGATCGGCCTGTCGCGGACCCAGCGCGCCACCAATGTGCAGGGCGCATTCCAGGTATCCCCCGACCGCCAGGCGGAAATCCAGGGCCGCCGCATCGTCCTGATCGACGATGTCCTCACCTCGGGGGCGACGCTGGACGCCTGTGCGCGGGCCCTGCTCCGCGCCAAGGCGGCCCAGGTGGACGTGCTGGTCTTCGCCCGGGTTGTCGAGAGCGGCCCCCGTCCCATATAATTCAATGACTTCATGACATGAGAGCGCCACACGACATGACCGACGCTGTCGAAATCTACACCAGGCCGGGCTGTGGCTATTGTTCCGCCGCCAAATCGCTGCTGACCCGCAAGAAGGCAACCTTCACGGAGTTCGACATCGCCAGGAACCCGTCCTGGCGCGAAGAGATGTACGACCGCGCCGGCGGGGGCTCGACTTTCCCGCAGATCTGGATCGGCGGAACCCATGTCGGCGGTTGCGACGAGCTCTATGCGCTCGACCGCGAGGGCAAGCTCGACGGCCTGCTCGAAAGCGTAAAGGCGGTGTCATGAGCGAGGATCGCACCTTCACCGCCGCGATGGTCCAGATGCGCACCGGGCTGATGCCCGAGCCGAGCCTCGCGCAGGCCACCAGGCTGATCCGGCAGGCTGCCGCCAATGGCGCCGACTACGTGCAGACGCCCGAAGTCAGCAACATGATGCAGCTCAACCGCAAGGCGCTGTTCGAGCACCTCCAGAGCGAAGAGGACGACACCTCGCTAAGGGCCTATCGCGCGCTCGCGGCCGAGCTGAAGATCCACATCCATGTCGGATCGCTGGCGCTGCGCTACTCGGACGAAAAAGCGGTCAACCGGTCCTTCCTGATCGGCCCCGAGGGCAATGTGCTCGCGAGCTACGACAAGATCCACATGTTCGACATCGAATTGCCGGACGGCGAGAGCTATCGCGAATCCGCCAACTACCAGCCGGGCGAGACCGCCGTGATCTCCGACCTGCCCTGGGGCCGCGTCGGGCTGACGATCTGCTACGACGTGCGCTTCCCCGCGCTCTACCGTGCGCTGGCCGAGAGCGGCGCGTATTTCATCACCGTGCCCTCGGCCTTCACCCGCAAGACCGGCGAGGCGCACTGGCACATCCTGCTGCGCTCGCGCGCGATCGAGACCGGCTGCTTCATCTTCGCGGCGGCGCAGGCAGGCACCCATGAGAACAAGCGCGAGACCTATGGTCACTCGCTGATCATCGATCCCTGGGGCGAGATCCTCGCCGAGGGCGATGTCGAGCCCGGTATCATCATGGCCAAGATCGACCCGGCCAAGGTCGAGACCGCACGCCGCGCGATCCCCTCGCTCCAGCACGGCCGCCGCTTCGGCGTCGCCGATCCCAAGGCCGGGCCGGACCATCTCCACCTCGTGCGGGGATCGGCATGATCCGCTACGCGCTCCACTGCGACCGAAGCCACGCATTCGAAAGCTGGTTCCAGAGCTCGTCGGCTTATGATTCGCAGGTGAAGCGCAAGCTCGTGACTTGCCCGATCTGCGGCTCGGCCAAGGTCGAGAAGGCGATCATGGCCCCGCGGATCATCGGCAAGAAGGGCCGCGGACCGGCGACGCCGCCGCCGGAGCCGGCTTCAACGCCTGCGCCCGAGGCCGCGCCGTCGGGACCGACCTCGCTGATGATGGCGCAGGAGCGCGAGTTGCGCGCCAAGCTCAAGGAGCTGCGCGATCACATCGTCAAGAACGCCGACAATGTCGGCGAGCGTTTTGCGAACGAAGCCCGCGCGATGCATTACGGCGACAAGGAGCACCGCCCGATCTATGGTGAGGCTTCGCCCGACGAGGCAAAGTCGCTGATCGACGAAGGCATCGAGGTGTCGCCGCTGCCGACGCTCCCGGAAGATAGGAACTAGGCCCCCACCAGCACCGCAACGCCGACCACGATCAGCGCGATACCAAAGATCTCGCGCGGCGCGATCGGCTGCTTGAACGAGTAATACGCCACGCCTTGCGCGAACAGCACCTCGATCAAAGCGAGCGTGCGGACATTGGCGGCGGCCGTCAGCGCGAATGCCAGGAACCAGAACTGCGAGGCGAAGGCGCCCATGAAGCCGGCGAGCAGCGACGGCTTCCACAATCCCAGGATCGACTGGAGCACCTTTGGCGCCCGCCAGAGCAGATAGATGGTCAGGATCAGCGTCTGCACGAACAGGCCGAGCACCAGCGTGAACGACGCTGCCGTCACGAAGGAGACGTCAGGCACGTTGATGATGGCGCCGCGGAAGCCAACGGCTGAGAGCGCGAACGCCGCGGCCGCACCGAGGCCCGTGATGGTCGGCCTCAATTCCGCAAAGCTCTTCTCGCCGCCGGGCCGGAGTGCGGTGATGACGACGCCGACGGTCGCGATCACGATCGCCAGCACCTTCAGCCAGGTCAGGTGATCGCCGAGGAAGACGAAGCCGAAAATCGCGGTCTGGATCGCCTCGGTCTTCAGGTACGCCGTCGTCACCACGAAGGAGCGATCGTTCATCGCGAGCAGCATCAGCCCGGTCGCAACGATCTGGCTGAGCGCCCCGAGCAACAGCCAGGGCCAGAACACGGTCGGCGGCATGCCGAGGTGATCACCGGTCGCGACCAGCACCACGCCCAGAAACAGCAGCGAGAACGGGAAGCCGAACAGGAAGCGGATATTGGTCGCGCCCCAGGTCCCCAGCGGCTTCGTGAGCGACCGCTGCATCGCGTTGCGCGCGACCTGGCCGAGCGCAGCAATGACGGTGAAGGGAATCCAGAGGCTGGCGATGGTGAGCATGCGGGTGGAGCGGTAGGAGGGGAAGCCGTGGCCAACCTGCCGCTAGCGGCGAAGCAGGTCAATCACGCCCAGATCATAGGAGCGATGCTCACGCAACAAATTCGGTGTCGTCCCTGCGAACGCAGGGACCCATACCCCCAGGGAGCAGTTTGGCGAAGACTGCCGACCCGCACGTCTACCACCGCGCCGCTACCGACAGATTCCGCGGTATAGGTCCCTGCGTTCGCAGGGACGACAGCACTTGCTTGGCAACATCACACCGTCAAACCAGCAGATCGCTCAGGTCACGCCACTCGGGATTTTCCCGCTCGATCAGTTCGATCTTCCAGTCGCGTTTCCAGCGTTTCAGCTGCTTTTCGCGGGCAATCGCCTCTTCCGCTCGCTCGAAAGCCTCGGTGTAGACAAGCCGGTGCACGTCGTAACGCTTAACGAATTTCGAGCCCTTGCCGGTCCGGTGCTCTTCTAACCGCTTCTGGAGCGAGTTGGTGATGCCGATGTAGAGCGTTCCGTGGTGGCGGCTGGCGAGGATGTAGACGTAGTACATGCTCGGAGCGCCTGTCTCGGCTAACGACTGTCGCCTGTGGTTATGGGTCCCTGCGTTCGCAGGGACGACACCGTTTGTGGAGAAACAGCTCGCACCCTACTCAGTCCTCAGACCATCCCTTCCGCCACGACCATGTAGTTCACGTCCATATCCGACGAGAGGGTCCATTTGTCGGCGAAGGGTGAGTAGACGACACCGGTCTGCTCGGTGATGACGAGGCGGTTGTCCAGAAGATATTTGGTCAGCTCGTCGGGGGTGACGAACTTGTTCCATTCGTGGGTGCCGCGCGGCAGCCAGCGCAGGACGTATTCGGCGCCGACGATGGCGAGCGCGAAGCTCTTCCAGTTCCGGTTCAGCGTCGAGACCACCATCAGCCCGCTCGGCTTCAGCAGCGCCGCGCAGCGCTTGAGGAAAACGCCGACATCGACGACGTGCTCGACCACTTCCATCGCCAGCACGATGTCGAAGCGCTCGCGCGGGTCGATCTCCTCGACCGTGGTGCAGCGGTAATCGATCGACAGATGGCTCTTGTCGGCGTGCAGCTTCGCGGCGGCGATGTTGCTCACCGAGGGATCGACGCCGATGACCTGGGCGCCGAGGCGCGACAGCGGCTCGCACAACAGGCCGGCGCCGCAGCCGATGTCGAGCACGCGCAGGCCGCCAAGACAGTTGAGGCTGCGCACGTTGCGCTCGAACTTGCGGCAGGCGGCGTCGCGGATGTAGCCGAGCCGCAGCGGGTTGATCCGGTGCAGCGGCGCCATCTTGCCGTTGGGGTCCCACCACTCGGCCGAAAGTTTCGAGAATTTCGCGATCTCGGCGGCGTCGACGGTCGAGCCCGGCTGCGGGCTTGCGGTTGCGGAAGTATTTTGCTGCATGCTCATGGTTAGGCGCGGTCCTACCGCGTGGTGATCGAACTACGGAAGGCGAGCGGCGTGTCGACGGTCGTGATCTTTTCGATCCCCTCGCCAACGCCGCGAATCGTCACGTCGCCGTAGTTGAGAATACGTCCAAGAATCGACTGGTCGACGTCGACACTCTCGACCTTGTCCAGCGCCATTTCAAAGGTCCGGCGCTTGATGAACCCCGTCTTGTGCACAACCCGCAAGTTGGTGACGTCGGTCTCGGTCGTGAAGCGATGGAACCAGCCCTTGATGGTCCAGTAAAGGGCGGCCAAAGCCACGACGCCGGCGGCTATGAGGCACAGCACCCTGAGGCCATCGGCCGTGGCCTGCGGCATCAGGACGAGAAAGGCGAGAGCCACGATCCAGGCCACGATGGCCGGAAAATAGAAGATCCAGTGCGCATTGGTCGAATACAGCACCCGCTCGCCCGGTTGCAGGATCTCGTCGATATAACGCGCCATGATCTCGGTTAACCCATACCCCCAAGCCAGACCTTAGGCCGGACCTTACCCTGCCCCCGCAGGAACCCGCTTGCCCCCGGCCCCGCCGCTATGTATACGCGCGGTCGGTGTCCGCAGGCATTGCCTCGCGTGGGTCACCATACTGATCCTTATGAGGGAATGCACGCGTCGTCATGAGCCGCCTCGTGATGAAATTCGGCGGCACGTCCGTCGCCAATATCGAACGTATCCGCAACGTCGCACGCCATGTGAAGCGTGAGGTCGACGCCGGCCATGAAGTGGCCGTGGTCGTCTCGGCGATGTCCGGCAAAACCAACGAGCTGGTGGCCTGGTGCACCGAGGCCTCGCCGATGCACGACGCGCGCGAATACGACGCCGTTGTCGCCTCCGGCGAACAGGTGACGTCGGGCCTGCTCGCCATCGTGCTTCAGGGCATGGGCATCCAGGCCCGCTCATGGCAGGGCTGGCAGATCCCGATCAAGACCAGCGACGCCCATGCCTCGGCCCGAATCGAGGACATCGACGGCAGCGAGATCATCAAGCGCTTCCGGGAGCGCAAGGAGGTCGCGGTCATCGCCGGCTTCCAGGGTATCAATCCCGAGACCAATCGCATCACCACGCTCGGCCGCGGCGGCTCCGATACCTCGGCAGTGGCGATCGCCGCCGCCGTCAAGGCCGACCGCTGCGACATCTACACCGATGTCGACGGCGTCTACACCACCGACCCGCGAATCGTGCCGAAGGCCCGCCGCCTCGACAAGATCGCGTTCGAAGACATGCTGGAACTGGCCTCCCAGGGCGCAAAAGTGCTCCAGGTCCGCTCGGTGGAACTCGGCATGGTCCACAACATGCCGATCTTCGTCCGCTCGAGCTTCGACAAGCCCGAGGATATCGACCCGCATGCCAACCAGCCGCCCGGCACGCTGATCTGCAGCGAGGAGGAGATCATGGAAAGCCACGTCGTCACCGGCATCGCCTTTTCGAAGGACGAGGCCCAGATCTCGGTACGCCAGATCGAGGACAAGCCCGGCGTGGCAGCGTCGATCTTCGGCCCGCTGGCGGATGCCAACATCAACGTCGACATGATCGTGCAGAACGTCTCCGAGGACGGCAAGACCACCGATCTCACCTTCACGGTGCCGGCGGCCGACTACACCCGCGCCAAGGACACGATCACGGCCGCCAAGGGCAAGATCGGCTATGCCCGGCTCGATACCGCCACCGACGTCGCCAAGATATCGGTAATCGGCAGCGGCATGCGCAGCCATGCCGGCGTCGCCGCCCAGGCGTTTTCGGCCCTCGCCGGACGGAATATCAACATCCGGGCCATTACAACCTCCGAGATCAAATTCTCGGTTTTGATCGACACCGCCTATACCGAGCTCGCGGTACGCACCCTGCACACGCTCTACGGTCTCGATCAGGCCTAGACGAATTTTCTCTTAGCGGTCGCAGCAAACGCGAAGGTGTACACACCTTCGCGTTTGGCAGGCGTTTTGCTTGGCAAAACAAGCCTCAATTCGCTATACGGCGAACAGGGTGGGCTGCCGCAGACTGTGTCCCAGTTCAGGCGGCGCTGATTCGGTGCAAGCGCTAAATCTTGAGTAGATTTGTGTTTGTGCCTGCGCCGGACGAACAATTTGGTTGTTTTTCTGGAATTTTGGGCCAGCCGCCGGCCGATACCGCCGGGCCAGGCAGACGGAGGAGATTGACGGTTCATGCGGAGCGCGTCGGGAGGTCCCCGCGTCTTGTTGAGACGGCTCCGCGAAACCATGGCGGAGCAGGTCTCGGCCCAGGAGCGGCTGGACAAGATCGTGGTGCTGATCGCCGCCAATATGGTGGCCGAGGTGTGCTCGGTCTATGTGCTGCGCATCGACAACACGCTCGAGCTCTACGCCACCGAAGGTCTCAACCGCGAGGCGGTGCACCACACCGTGCTGAGCGCCCATGAGGGCCTGGTCGGCCTCGTCGCCAGCGAGGCGACCCCGCTCAACCTCAGCGACGCGCAAAGCCACCCGGCCTTCTCGTTCCGCCCGGAGACCGGCGAAGAAATCTACCACTCCTTCCTCGGCGTGCCGATCCTGCGCGCCGGCAACACGCTCGGCGTGCTGGTGGTGCAGAACCGCGCCAAGCGCAATTATGTCGAGGAGGAGCTCGAGGCGCTCCAGACCACCGCGATGGTGCTGGCGGAGCTGATCGCCTCCGGCGAATTGTCTGCGCTGGCCCAGCCGGGCCAGGAGCCGGCCGCGCGCCATTCGGCGCAGAAGGTCGGCGCCATCCTCTCGGAGGGCATTGCGCTCGGCCATGTCGTGCTGCACGAGCCGCGCGTCGTCATCAAGGACTACATCGCCGAGGATCTGCCGAAGGAGATCAAGCGGCTCGACACCGCGCTCGCCAAGCTGCGCGCCGATCTCGACCGCATGCTGGAGCGTGGCGACGTTGCCGAGGGCGGCGAGCACCGCGAGGTGCTGGAAGCCTATCGCATGTTCGCCAACGACCAGGGCTGGTCGCACAAGCTGCATGAGGCGGTCGCCACCGGCCTCACGGCGGAAGCCGCCGTCGAGCGCGTGCAGTCCGACACCCGCGCGCGCATGCTGCGCTCCACCGATCCCTATTTGCGCGACCGGCTGCATGATCTCGAGGATCTCGGCTACCGCCTGATGCGGCAGCTGGTCGGCCAGGACCACGCGCCGTCACGCGAGCAATTGCCCGACAACGCCATCGTCATCGCGCGCGCGATGGGCCCGGCGGCGCTGCTCGACTACGACCGCAAGCGCCTGCGCGGCATCGTGCTGGAGGAAGGCACCGCCAACTCCCACGTCTCGATCGTGGCCCGCGCGCTCGGCATCCCTGCGGTCGGCGAGGTCCCGAACGCGCCCGGCATAGCCGATCCCGGCGACGCCATCATCGTCGACGGCACCTCAGGCTCGATCTATGTGCGCCCGTCGCAGGAGGTCGAAGCCGCCTTTGCCGAACGCGTGCGCTTCCGCGCCCGCCGCCAGGCACAATACCTTGCGCTGCGCGACCGTCCCTGCGTCACCAAGGACGGGCAGCAGGTCGAGCTGATGATCAACGCAGGTCTTGCGATCGACCTGCCGCATATCGAGGACACCGGCAGCGCCGGCATCGGTCTGTTCCGCACCGAGCTGCAATTCATGGTCGGGCAGAGCCTGCCGCGCACCAGCGACCAGCTCGCGCTCTATCGCACGGTGCTGGATGCCGCAGGCACCAAGCCCGTCACCTTCCGCACCCTCGACATCGGCGGCGACAAGGCACTGCCCTATATGGAAGCGGTGATCGAGGAGAACCCCGCACTCGGCTGGCGCGCGATCCGGCTTGGCCTCGATCGCCCCGGCCTGCTGCGCGGCCAGATCCGCGCGCTGCTGCGCGCCGGCGGCGGCCGCGCGCTGCGCATCATGTTCCCGATGATCTCGGAGGTCGCGGAATTCGACTCGGCGAAAGCGCTGGTCGAGCGCGAGCTGACTTATCTGCGCCAGCACGGCCACACCCTGCCGGAGCGCATCGACATCGGCACCATGGTCGAGGTGCCGGCCCTGCTCTACCAGCTCGACGAGCTCCTGAAGAAGGTCGACTTCATCTCGGTCGGCTCCAACGATCTGTTCCAGTTCCTGTTCGCGGTCGACCGCGGCAATGCCAAGGTCTCCGAGCGCTTCGACACCATGTCGGCGCCGATCCTGCGCGTGCTGCGCGAGATCGCACAGAAGTCCAACGCGGCAAAGAAGTCGCTGTCGCTCTGCGGCGAGATGGCCTCCAAGCCGATCGGCGCACTGGCGCTGATCGCGATGGGCTATCGCTCGCTGTCGCTTTCGGCGACGGCCCTCGGTCCGGTCAAGGCGATGGTCATCGATCTCGACGCCAAGAAGGCCGAAGCGATGCTCGGCCCGCTGCTGGACGCGCCCTCCGGCAGCGTCTCGATCCGGCAGAAGCTGACGGAATTTGCCGAGGCCGAAGGCCTGGCGTTGTAGCGGGCCTGTCGCCCCCTCCCGCCGCCTCGCCCTCTTCCGCCATTTGAGACTGAACCGATGTCGTCACTCCCCGAAGCCAAACTGGACGTCCTGCTCGCGCATCACGCCTCGCTCGAGGCCGAATCGCTGGGACAGCTCGCCTCCGAACGCTACGTGCAGATCACCCGCGAGCTCGCCGAGCTCACCCCGCTGATCGAGGCGGTGAAGGCGTATCGTTCTGCGGTCAAAGAACTCGCCGACACCGAGGCGCTGATCGCCGATCCCGCGACGGATGCCGAGATGCGCGGCATGGCGGAAGCCGAGCGCGACGAGCTGACGCCTAAAATCGAAGAGCTGGTCCAGAAGATTCGCGTCGCGCTGCTGCCGAAAGACGCCATGGACGACCGCAACGTGGTGCTGGAAATCCGCGCCGGCACCGGCGGCGATGAGGCCTCGCTGTTCGCCGGCGATCTGTTCCGGATGTACGAGCGCTTCGCCAGCTTGCAGGGCTGGAAGGTCGAGGTGATCTCGGCCAGCGAAGGCACGGTCGGCGGCTACAAGGAAATCATCGCGGAGGTGCAGGGCCGCGGCGCGTTCTCGAAGCTGAAATTCGAATCCGGTGTGCACCGGGTGCAGCGCGTGCCGGACACCGAAACGCAGGGACGCATCCACACCTCCGCCGCTACCGTCGCCGTGATGCCGGAGGTCGAGGAGGTCGACGTCGACATCAAGAACGACGATCTGCGGATCGAGACCATGCGGGCGCAGGGCGCCGGCGGCCAGCACGTCAACAAGACCGAATCGGCGATCCGCATCACCCACATCCCGACCGGCATCGTGGTGATGATGCAGGACAGCCGCTCACAGCATAAGAACCGTGCCTCCGCCATGAACATCCTGCGCTCGCGCATCTACGATGCCGAACAGCAGCGCCTCGACGCCGCACGCTCGGCCGAACGCAAGGAGAAGGTCGGCTCCGGCGACCGCAGCGAGCGCATCCGCACCTACAATTTCCCGCAAGGACGCGTCACCGATCATCGCATCAACCTGACGCTCTACAAGCTGCCGCAGGTGATCGCCGGCGAAGCGCTCGGCGAATTGACCGACGCGCTGACCACCGAGCATCAGGCCGCACAGCTCGCCGCGCAAGGCGCAGCCGCCTGAACCGCGCCTCAGCGCGCTTTGGCCCGGAACGATCGCAGGATCCTGGCCAGGGCGGGCGCGGCGGCACCCAGCTCGTCCAGGTGAATGCGCGAGAGCGACCGCAGCTTCTGCTCGCCCTTGGCCGTCAGCCTGACCAGGACGCGTCTTGCGTCCTGCGGATCGGCTTCCCGGCCGATCAGCTTCAGCTTCGCCATGCGATCCACCAGCTCCACCGCGGTATGGTGCCGGATCAGGAGGAAACGCGCGATGTCGCCGACGCTTGCGCCGTCAGGGGCGGCCAGCCCCTTGATCGCCAGCAGCGCCTGATGCTGCTGCGGCGTCAACCCGGCACTCTGGGCCGCGGCTTCGCTGAACGCCAGGAAGGTCCGGAGCTGATAGCGGAACTGTGCGAGCGCCGCATAGTCGGCCTCGCGCATCGCGCCGCCCTTTGAGGGCGCCGCGGACGAGGGGCGCGTCGTCTTCCGCTTCGTTTGAGTCATTCCTGCCTGCGACGTCGAGCCCGCCGGTGAAGCGGGCGGTCACTGCCGAGACTAGCAAGGAAGGACAGGCGGAACCAACCGAGCGGCGCCGCGGATGCACAAATATCGGGGCCTATTCGAAACTGGAGAGCAGGATCTTCACCAGGATGACCTGAAACGCGATCGGGATGCGAACGCTCTTCCGCCTGATCGAGCGCTGGAGCGCGCTGGCGATCTCGGCGCTGGTCAGGCTGCCTGCCGACGCATTGGCAATCAACTCCGCCCACATCTGCGACAGCGAGCCGCCGGGCGGAATCGCCGGCTTGATGGTCACGCCGCAGCCCTGTGCCCAATCCACGATCTCCCGCATCGTGTGGGTGCCGCAGTTGCGCGCGGTGGCGAGCCGCTCGGCCGTCAGCACGCGCAACAATTCGCGTGGGGGCGACCACGCCCCCTTCGGGGGCTGCTCACCGGTGAGCTCGACCGCAAGCTCCTTCAGAACATTCTGGGCGCGCACGCTCAGTCTCTTCATCGGCACCGGCGCGCGCTTCGCCTGAACCGAGCCGACCGCCGGCCCCCGCTCGCCGGAGGGCCGATTGCGTGGCTCGGGCATGCGGGCGGCATCGCCGGACTGCGGCGCCACGCGCTGGTCGCTGCTCTCCCCCGCAGGCCACGCGGTCTCCGGCCGCTCCGCCTCCTGCGGCCAGGATCGTCGCTTCCGGGCACCCGCCACTGTCGTCTGCCGCGCCATTTCTCTCGCCGAACCCGCCAGCCTCGTACTC
>NZ_JADPIU010000047.1:0-112511 GCF_023073075.1 Bradyrhizobium sp. 61
CCACAACCTCGTCAAGCTCGGCAACCTCGCCAGTACCGCATGAGCGGGCTATCGTAATGAAATCTAACCAGCCAAAACGATAACTGGACGGGCTCCTAGGGCCGGCGTTCCCCGTTGAATCCCGGGCGAAGTTCCTATCTTGGCTTGACATTCCGGCCCCGGACAGTGTCTACGGCCCCCTTTGGAGCATGATCCGGAACCATGGCCTAAGGCCGTGCGTCATCGGCTGCCGGTTCTCGCAGGGATCACGCCCGACAAGCAGGGAGCGCCGATGACGGCAGCATTCACATTTCCAGGGCAGGGGTCCCAGGCGGTTGGCATGGGCAAGGCCTTGGCCGACGCCTTTCCGGTGGCGCGCGCCGTGTTCGACGAGGTCGATGCCGCGCTTGGGGAGAAGCTGACGGCGATCATCTGGGATGGTCCGGCAGAAACTCTCCAGCTTACAGAGAACGCCCAGCCGGCGCTGATGGCGGTATCTGTTGCCACCCTGCGCGTGCTGGAGGCCGAAGCCGGGTTTTCCGTGGGACGGGACGCGGCCTTCGTCGCCGGCCACTCGCTCGGTGAATATTCGGCGCTGGCTGCGGCCGGCAGCCTGACGATCTCGGATACCGCGCGGTTGCTTCGCACCCGCGGTCTCGCAATGCAAAAAGCCGTGCCGGTCGGCGCCGGCGCGATGGCCGCTCTCCTTGGTCTCGACTACGAGGCCGCGATGGAGGTCGCGGGCGAGGCGGCACAGGGCCAGGTCTGCCAGGCCGCCAACGACAATGGTGGCGGGCAGGTGGTCGTCTCCGGCGACAAGGCTGCGGTCGATCGCGCCGTCGAAATCGCCAAGACCAAGGGCGCCAAGCGCGCAATGCTGCTGCCGGTGTCCGCACCGTTCCATTGCAAGTTGATGCAGCCCGCCGCTGACGCCATGGCGGAGGCGCTGGCGAAGGTCACGATCAAGGCGCCGGCGGCGCCGCTGGTGTCGAACGTGCTGGCGAGCGCCATCAGCGATCCCGACGAGATCCGTCGCCGCCTGGTCGAGCAGGTCACCGGCACGGTGCGCTGGCGCGAGTCGGTTGCCTATATGGCAGGGCAGGGCGTCAACCGCTTCTTCGAGATCGGCGCCGGCAAGGTGCTGTCGGGTCTCGTCAAGCGCATTGCGGATGGCGCTGTCGGCGTGTCTGTCGGTGGTCCCAACGACATTGCCGCCGCCAAGGATGCATTGGCCGCTGCGAAGCAGGCCTAGAGGAGTTTTTCAATGTTCGACCTGACTGGCAAAAAGGCGCTCGTCACCGGCGCGACCGGCGGCATCGGCGGCGCGATTGCGCAGGCGCTGCACGCGCAGGGTGCTACCGTTGCGATCTCCGGAACGCGCAAGGAAGTGCTGGATGAGCTCGCCGGCAAGCTCGGCGAGCGTACCCATGTGCTGCCCTGCAATCTCTCCAAGGCCGACGAGGTCGAGGCGCTGGTGCCCGCTGCGGAAGCCGCGATGGGCCAGGTCGACATTCTCGTCGCCAATGCCGGCATCACCCGCGACAATCTCTTCGTCCAGCTCCGTGACGAGGACTGGGAGGAGGTCATCAACATCAATCTGACCTCGACCTTCCGCCTGGCGCGCGCCGCGACCAAGCTGATGATGCGCAAGCGCTTCGGCCGTATCATTGCCATCACGTCGATCGTCGGCGTCACCGGCAATCCCGGGCAGGGCAACTACACGGCATCGAAGGCCGGCCTGATCGGCATGATCAAGACGCTCGGTGCCGAATACGCCAAGCGCGGCGTGACCGCGAACTGCATCGCGCCGGGCTTCATCAAGACGCCGATGACCGATGCGCTCAACGACAAGCAGCGCGAGACGATTCTGGCCAAGGTTCCGGCTGCCCGCCTGGGGACGCCGGAGGACATCGCAGCCGCCGCCGTCTACCTGAGTTCGAACGAAGCGGCCTACGTCACAGGACAAACCATCCACGTCAACGGCGGCATGGCCATGATCTGACGTCTCCTTCTGCACTGCCCACAAGGGCGGTGCGGAATGCGGCAAACGGCCGTTTCCGGTGCGAAATGAGGCTTGTAGTCAAGGCAGTTGAAGTATGATAACCGGACGCTCAACGGATGGGCAAAGAACGCCATTGCAGGTTTTTGAAACCCTGTATATTGGCGATGCGGAGCCTTGGCCGTCTCGCCGGGCCTGCATCGGTTAAGATGGGGCCAATCAAAGTTCGTAAGCGAAGGCAGTCAACGACCACGACGGCTCGTATCGTCCCGGGGGGTCGGGTCTACAGGGAACAACACGAGGTTATGCAATGAGTGACATTGGCGAGCGGGTTAAGAAGATCGTGGTCGAACACCTTGGTGTTGAACCCGAGAAGGTTGTCGACGCTGCGAGCTTCATCGACGACCTCGGCGCCGACAGTCTGGACACCGTCGAGCTGGTGATGGCGTTCGAAGAAGAATTCGGTTGCGAGATTCCGGACGACGCCGCGGAAACGATTCTCACCGTCGGCGACGCCACGAAGTTTCTCGAGAAGAACGCGAAGAGCTAAGGCTCTTCATTTTCGCGGGGACAACATTGAAACCGGACGGGCCGCTGACCAGCGGTCAGCCGGTTTCTTGTTATTGGCCGTGAATCTTTCGATGCGGAGTTTTCGAACATGAGGCGGGTTGTCGTCACTGGTCTCGGCATGGTGTCGCCGCTCGGCTGCGGCGTCGAACCGACCTGGAAACGCATCCTCAACGGCGAAAGCGGCGCACGCAGGATCGAGAGCTTCGATGTCTCCGATCTTCAGACCAAATACGCCTGCACCGTCGTGCGCGGCGACGGCACGAACGATACTTTCAATCCCGATACCTGGATGGAGCCGAAGGACCAGCGCAAGGTCGACGACTTCATCATCTTCGGCATGGCCGCAGCCGGCCAGGCGCTCGATGATGCCAACTGGCATCCCGAGACCGAAGAGGACAAGTGTGCGACCGGCACAATGATCGGTTCCGGCATCGGCGGCCTCACCGGCATTGCCGAAACCGCGATCCTCCTGAAGGAGCGCGGACCGCGCCGGGTGTCGCCGTTCTTCATTCCGGGCCGCCTCATCAATCTTGCCTCCGGCTACGTCTCGATCGCGCACGGCCTGAAGGGGCCGAACCATTCGGTGGTCACGGCCTGCTCGACCGGTGCACATGCGGTGGGCGACGCCGCCCGTCTGATTGCGCTGGGCGATGCCGACGTCATGGTTGCCGGTGGCGCCGAGTCGCCAATCAGCCGTATCGGTATTGCCGGCTTCAACGCCGCGCGCGCGCTCTCGACCGGATTCAACGAAACGCCCGAGAAGGCATCGCGTCCCTACGACAAGGACCGCGACGGCTTCGTGATGGGCGAGGGCGCCGGCGTCCTCGTCCTGGAAGAACTCGAGCACGCTCAGCGCCGCGGCGCCAAGATCTACGCCGAGGTGATCGGCTACGGCCTTTCGGGCGATGCCTATCACATCACCTCGCCGTCGCCCGATGGCGATGGCGGCTTCCGCAGCATGGCGGCAGCGCTCAAGCGCGCCGGCCTCACGGCATCCGATCTCGACTACATCAACGCCCACGGCACCTCGACACCGCTCGGCGACGAGATCGAGCTCGGTGCGGTCGAGCGGCTGCTCGGCAACGCCGCTTCCAAGGTCGCGATGTCCTCGACCAAATCCTCGACCGGCCATCTCCTCGGTGCCGCCGGCGCGATCGAGGCGATCTTCGCCATTCTCGCGATTCGCGATAATGTCGTGCCGCCGACCATCAACCTGGACAATCCGTCGGTCGAGACTGCGATCGATCTCGTGCCGCACATTGCGAAGGAGCGCGAGGTCAACGTCGCGTTGTCGAATTCTTTCGGTTTTGGCGGTACCAACGCGTCGGTGATCTTCCGCCGCCTGGTTCATTAGTTTGCGTTTGAAACGAATCCACCGTTTTGCCGTATTCAGCGATAGTCATACCCCGTGGGCGCGTGCATTGGCTCGACAAGCGATTGTCTGGCCGCGATTGAACCGGCAGGATTCAGGTTGCTTCGATGAGTGAAAGGCCGCCCATTTCGCCCCGGAGTCCGCGGGCAGCGCTGGAGCCCGAGCAGGTCCCGCCGCCGCCGAGGCGATCGGACCGGGCGCGCAATCCCTTCGTGATCGTCGGCAACGCCATCATCACCCTTCTGCTGATCGCCATGCTGGGCGCCGGCGGCGTCTACTATTACGGCCGGCAGTTGCTCGAGGCGCCGGGGCCGCTGAAGGAAGACAAGATCGTCAACATCCCGCAGCGGGCCGGCAAGCGCGACATCGCCGAGACGCTGAACCGGGAGGGCGTGGCCGACGTCAATCCGTGGGTGTTCATCGCCAGCGTCGCCGCGCTGAAGGCGAGCTCGGACCTGAAGCCGGGTGAGTATTCGTTCCAGAAGAACGCCTCCTTGCGCGACGTCATCGCCACCATCGTCGAGGGCAAGGTGGTGCAGCATTCCGTCACGATCCCGGAAGGCCTGACCTCCGAGCAGATCGTGGCGCGGCTGTCCGACAACGACATCTTCACCGGCAGCGTCCGCGAGTTGCCGCGTGAAGGCACGCTGCTGCCCGAGACCTACAAGTTCCCGCGCGGGACCCCGCGTGATCAGGTGATCCAGCGCATGCAACAGGCGCACAAGCGCGTGCTGGCCGAGATCTGGGAGCGCCGCAGCCAGGACATTCCGGTGAAGTCGCCGGAGCAACTGGTGACGCTGGCCTCGATCGTCGAGAAGGAAACCGGCAAGCCGGACGAGCGCAGCCGTGTCGCCGCCGTATTCGCCAACCGGCTCAAGCAGAAAATCAAGCTGCAGTCCGATCCGACCATCATCTACGGCCTTGTCGGCGGCAAGGGTACGCTCGGCCGTCCGATCAAGCGCAGCGAGATCACGCAGCCTTCGCCCTACAACACCTATGTGATCGAGGGACTGCCGCCCGGTCCGATCTCCAACCCCGGCCGCGCCTCGCTGGAAGCCACCGCCAACCCGGCCCGCACCCGCGACCTCTATTTCGTCGCCGACGGCACCGGCGGCCATGCCTTCACCGAGACCTACGACGCGCACCAGAAGAACGTCGCCAAGCTGCGCGCGATGGAGAAGCAGATCCAGAACGACACGGTCGAGCCGGCCGAGGATGCGCAGCCGCCGGCGGCCGCCGCGCCCGGCGCTGCCGCGGATCCGCCGACCGCGACCACGCCGGCGCGGCCCAATCAGCAGAAAAAGCCGCCAGCCGCTCGCCCCGCTGGTCCCGCGCCCGCCCGCCAGGGCGCGGTGCAGCCGTCGCCGCCGGTGGTCCAGCGCTAGGTTCGCGCAGACCTGCCTGCGGGACTTTGCGGATTCCACTTTCCTGCAAAATAGTCTTAAGATTCGCGTGGCCTGATGGGCCTCGCGAATCCTGAGTTTCCGGAGAAATTGACCTGATGGCGCTGTCGTCCATGACCGGCTTTGCCCGAAGCCACGGCGCTAGCGGGCCGTATACGTTCGAATGGGAATTGAAGTCGGTCAACGCCAAGGGCTTTGACCTCAGGGTGCGGTTGCCGCAGGGGTTCGACGAGCTCGAGGCCCACGCCAAGAAGCGCGCCGGCGAGCTTCTGTCGCGCGGCACCGTCTACGCCAATCTCAACGTCAAGCGCGCCAACGCCGCAGCCTCCGTCCGCGTCAACGAGGACGTGCTCAACGCCGTCCTGAAGGCGGCCGCGATGATCGCCGGCAAGGTCGACGCGGTCGCGCCGAGCGTCGACGGCCTGCTCGCCATCAAGGGCGTCGTCGAGGTCGCCGAGCCCGAGGGTGACGAGGAGGAGGACAAGGCCGCGCGTGCCGCCGCCGCGGAGGCCTTCGACAAGGCGCTCGCCGATCTCGTCGAGATGCGCAAGCGCGAGGGCACGTCGCTCGGGCAGATCCTGACCCAGCGGGTCGACGAGGTCGAGGTGCTGGCGAGGAAGGCGGAAGCCGCGCCGGGCCGCAAGCCCGAGGCGATCAAGGCGAGACTCGCCGAGCAGATCGCAACCCTGCTCGACACCTCCGACCGTTTCGATTCCGACCGCCTGATGCAGGAGGCGATCCTGATCGCCACCAGGGCCGACATCCGCGAGGAGCTCGACCGCATCGCCTCCCACATCGCGCAGGCGCGCGAGCTGATCGGCAAGGGCGGCCCAATCGGCCGCAAGCTCGACTTCCTGGCGCAGGAGTTTCACCGCGAGGTCAACACCTGCTGCTCGAAGTCGAACGACATCGAGCTGACCAATACGGGCCTGGCCATGAAGAACGTGGTCGAGCAATTCCGCGAACAGGTCCAGAATCTGGAGTGATCGATGACGACGGGCGGTCACGGAACTGACGGTGTCGAGCGGCGTGGATTGATGTTCGTGCTGTCCTCGCCGTCGGGCGCGGGCAAGACGACGCTGTCGCGTCTGCTGATCGAGCGGATGCCCGGCCTGCGGATGTCGGTCTCCGCGACCACGCGGGCAATGCGGCCCGGCGAGGTCGACGGCCGCGACTACCTGTTCGTCGACAAGGCCAGGTTCGACGCGATGGTGAAGGGCGACGAGCTGCTGGAATGGGCGACGGTGTTCGACAACAGCTACGGCACGCCGCGTGCGCCGGTCGAGGCGGCGCTGTCGGCCGGGCAGGACGTGCTGTTCGACATCGACTGGCAGGGCACGCAGCAGCTTCGCGAGAAGGCGCGCGCGGACGTCGTCAGCGTCTTCATCTTGCCGCCCTCGGCCGCCGATCTCGAGAAGCGGCTGCATTCGCGCGCACAGGATTCCGACGAGGTGATCCGCAAACGCATGAGCCGCGCCAGCCACGAGATGAGCCACTGGGCCGAGTACGACTACATCGTCATCAACCACGCGGTCGACGAGGCGTTTGCCGAGGTGCAGTCGATCCTGAAGGCCGAGCGCCTCAAGCGCGAGCGGCGGACTGGCCTCGTTGGTTTCGTACGAGGTTTGCAAGGCCAGCTTCAAGGTTAGGCTTCGCGAGGCGCGGTCCTTCCTGCGCCAGCCGTTCCAGCATCGCCGTGATCACGTCGACGTCGACGGCATCCTCGATCTGCACATCGTCATCGCGATCGGCCGACCCCTTGTCATTGATGTCCTTGGCCGCGAGCCGGGGGGCCGATGCCTCGATCTCGAACTCTCCGTTGAACATGTTGGCCTCGTCAAGCTCTGCGACCTCGTTGCGGGCTTGGGGCGCCCGCTGATCGACGGCATCGATCGCGTGATCGATCGCCTCGAGCTGCGCGGCTTCGCGCTGAGTGGCTTCGCGTTGGGGGGCTTGGCGACGCGCGGCCGCCTGGGGACGGGCGGCATCGAAATCCACCGGGCGTGGCTGCTGCGCACGCGGCGCGGCAGTCGGCATCGCCTCGAGCCAGGGCGCGCGACCGTCGTCGTGCGGCTCCCGATTGTCCCAATTGACGCGACGATCCTGGACGCGGACGCGTCGTCCGCCTGCGAAGCGATAGATGATGCTGGCGAGGAGGCCGGCGAGCGCCAGCGCGCCACCGATCACGAGCAGCAGCGTCTGGAGCGAGCCGGTCGCTTTATCGGTGGTGGCATCTGCCGTGGCAAGCGTGACCGGGGCAGGGGATTTTGACGGCTTTGCGCTCGGCGGTGCGGGCGAGGCAACAGGAGCGGGCGCAGTCTGCGGCTCGGGCGACGCGGCCGCGGCGGAGGCATCGGGCCAGCGCGTGGCGATGGCGGGCTGCTGCGCGTTGCTGTCGGCGGAGGGAGTGGCAGCTTGTTGTGTCGGCGCCGGTTTCGCGGGTGCGGGCGCATTCGGCGTCGCCGGCGCGGCATTGCCCTGCGGCGTCAGATATTCGGCGCGTGCGTCCTGCACTGGGTGCTGCTGCTGCGGCGCTGCTGAATCTGCCGTCGGTGCATCGGGCGCAGCCTGCGCGGTCTGCACGGCCTTGGCGCTGTCCTTGCCGCCTTCGGCGCGCAGATACCAGCATTGCCGCTTGGTCCCGCGCTCCAGGCGATAGTACCAATGCTGCCCCTGCGGCGCGACGCCCTTTGGCGAGGCGAGGCAGTCGCTGGCGGCATTTGCCGAGCTCGTTGCCTCCGGCGCATTCTGCGACACGGCGGCCAGTGGTGCGCCGGCGATGATGCTGCCGACAAGCGCAGATATGAACTTCGCGGTGCGGTTGCCCATCCTGGTCTCCCGATTACGCATAACGCAACTCTTTACCTTCCCTTTGTCATCAAAGACTTGGGTGGCAATGAGCCGCAAATCCGGAGAGGATGTGGCTTGAATCGGGCCTGCGCGGCGTTCGTTCCGCCGCGAATTCAGGCGTTTTCGAGGGCTATTGCTTCGCCGAACTCCAGGTTCCGCCGCAGCCGTCGGAGCGGCGCCACGTTCCGGAACCACTGCGGCCCGAGAGCCGGCCCGTGCTGGTAAAGGTCACGCCTTGGCCCTGGCCGAACGTGCTGACCGAGCCGCCCGTGCTGACGGTTCCGCGAACGCCTTCGCCGATGATCTTGCCCGAGCTCACGACGACAGCGCCGCTCGTGCTGCCGCCGCAACCAACGCTGACGACCGCCCAGGCACCGTCGAAACCACCGCCGCCACCTCCGCTTCGCCGAGGCGACGAGCGTTCCTCGGTCGCCGGCTTGCTCCGGCGTGAGGGCGCGGCCGGTTCGGCCGAGCGGCCTGAAGAAGTATCCTGGCGCGAGCCGGACAGCGACTTTTCGTCGTTGCCGATCGAGCCGCCGGCGCTGCCGGACTGCGCGAAGGCGGACGACGAGGTGAGGGCGAGGTTGAGGAGGGACGCAAGGGCGATCGTACGGACGACGGCATTGGGCATGAGGAAACAATCCGAAATGAAAAAGGTATCAGCGGCCGGAGCCGTCGGCGCAGACGGATCCGATAATGCGGCAAGCTTTGCCAGCCTTGCCGCATTCGTCAAGCGCGGCATCCCTGGCGTGCTGGATGCTGTCGCGCTGGACCAGCGACCAGGATTTGTCTGATATCGCGAACGCGCCGCAGCGGTTGCCGTAGAAGGAGAGCTCGATCGGACATTTGGCGCCGGCGCAATTGCCGCGCGCATCCGCCACCGCCGCGCGCCGCGAGGCGTGGTTCCACGATATGCCCCATTTGCTGCTGTCGGGACCGTACACGATCGAGCCCCACGGCTTCAGATCCTCCATCTTGCGCATCCGCAGCAGCAGGCCTTCGGTTGCCTCGCCCGTCGGCGCCATCGAGATCCGCTGCTGGAGCTTGGTGATCGCACGGGTCAGTCCATCGGGCGTGTCAGGATCGAAATTGAGCTCGTAGAGCCGCTCGCTCAATTCGCTCAGCAGCGCGGCATCGCGCAGCGGCACGCGATCGGGATCGGCGCGCAGCCGATCCGCCGGCAGCGGATCGGGCTGCATCGCGGCGACCTGCGGCGGCGGGCTTTGCGTCGGCGGCACGAAATAGAAGGTGCCGTCGATCGGCGAGGACGACACCCAGGGCTGCTGCGCGCCTGATGTGGCGCGCTTCACGGCGAGGCCGACCTGGTTGAAGGTCTGGAACACGTCGAGGCCCGCGGTCCGGACCGTCGCCGCCAGCGCCTTGGTGTAGGGGCTGTGGCCGTCGCTGCCGTCCTGCGCGACGTTGCCGGGCTGCGTCGCGTAGGAGATCAGCGTGCCCTCCGGCGCGCGCATCTGCGCAAGGCCGCCGTCGGAGGATCGCAGGCCGCGCGAGCCAAACGGGTTGTTGCGGCAGGCGTCGAGGATCACGAGGTTGAGGCGCGTACCCGATCCCTGCATCTGCCGCAGCACGAGGTTGACGTCGGTCATCTGGAAATCGACATCGGCCTCGCGCGTCGGATTGGCGCCGACAGGCACGAGATAGTTGGAGCCGGCGACTTGCACGCCGTGGCCGGCATAATAGAACAGCGCGACGTCGGCGCCCTGGACCTGCCGGCCAAAGCTCTGCACCGCGATATCCATCGCGCCCTTGTCGAGATCGAGCTGGGCGCGCCCGCCGACCAGTGTGAAGCCGAGCGCGGCAAGCGTCTCCGCCATCAGGCTCGCGTCCTTGGACGGGTTGTCGAGCGGCGTGATGTTCTTGTAGGCGGAGTTGCCGACGACCAGCGCAATGCGCTTCTCGGCCGAGGCCGGCGCCGCCCCGGCGATAAGCAGGGCTGCGGCCAGCGCCGCCAGCCCCACGACGCGATTGAAAATCCTCGCGCGCATGAAAACCCCCAAAGCGAAAATTCTTCAAGGCAATGACGCCAATCTACCAGCCCGGCGCGCCGGCGAAAAGCGGTGCGACATTCTGTGCAGGGCAATCGCATGGGAGCGTTACAGGCCGTCATGCCCGGGCTTATCCCGGGCATCCACCCCGGGCCACGCACGCCGGAATGATGAGGGGATCGGTGTTTACTTCCACACCCGCGCCAGCGTCAGCGCTAGACACCCCAGCGCAGTGCCGATCAGCCCCATCATCGCGTAGGACTGCGCGAACACGCCGGTCTGGATGAAGACCTGACAGGCGATGGCGATGCAGATCGCGGCCAGCAGCAGGCAGGCGCAGCCGACGATGGTCGACAGATAGCGCATCGCGGTTGCGACGGGCCCTGCGGGTGATGCGGGATCGTTCATGCGGGGATACAACGGCGCGGCCGGCGGCGGTTACTCCGCCGCGGTGTGCACGCAAGAGCATCAGTCGCGGGCGCAGCAATCGACAAGTGCGCGCCAGATGCGCTGAACTTCGATGGTCCGCTGCAGCTCAAGGACGTGGTTCTCGCTTGCATGAGAGGACTTTTCCTCCAGTCGTGATTCACGCGGTGCGATCCAGCGCTCGGATATCGGATCGTACCATTTGCCGAGATCGACCAAGTTCGTGTCTCCTCTCTTCGATCCCCCTGGTCCTGACTATCCCATGCGCCTGTTCGTGGTGTTCTGGGTGATGTTGCCGTGCTCGGCCTGTTCGCGAATGTTCTGCTTCTCGTCGTCGCGATGGCCCTTGGTGGTGTCGAGCGGAATTGACGGCGTGCTGCCGGGACCCTTGTGGCTCTGGTTCTCCGCGGGAACAGGCTTGACCGTTTTCGTCAGCGGCTTCGTCATGGGCTTTGACTCCGTCGTTGCCTCACGAGATGCCAACGCATGGGACATTCGCGGCGTTCCAATTGGTGGTCTGATGTGATCGGTGCGGAGGCGACGGGAAGGGCTGTCAGCGAAACCGCCGTGTCACCATTGCAAGCACGAAGACAGGCTCGCTTCCGTCAAACACGCTGAGCGTCCAGCTGTCGCCGGGGCGCAGCGCATGCTCGACGTCGCGGGAGAGGCGGACGGCTTCGCGCCAGGCGGCATCGTCGTCGAGGAGCGTTTCACCGGTCGTGTCGGTGTGAGGTTGCTGGCCCTCGAAATGAAAGAAGTACCGCGCCATGTCGGGCAATGAAGGCCACGCGAATATGTTCCGGCTGCGCGGATCGTTCTAGCCCGCCGCGCGTCCCAGCACTTCGCGAAAGTGCTTCTTCACCGCACCGTTGCAGGTGCAGGCGCTTGTCTCGAGCGCCGGCGCATCGAGGATCAGGATGGCGCCGCGGCGGGTCGCGAGGATGCGCCTGGCCTTGAACGTCTGGATGACGCGGCTGGCATAGCTGCGGGAGACGCCGAGCATGCCGGCGAGCTGCTCATGGGTGAGGCGGATTTCGTCGCTGCCGATATGCTCTCGGGCCGCGGTGATCCATTTCGCCGCGCGTTGTTCGATCGAATGCGCCGCGTTGCAGGCCGCTGTCTGGAGCAGCTGTGCGAACTGGCAGGCTGCGTAGCGCGAAAAAATCTCATGCATGCTGGGCGATCGCTGCTGCGCCTGCTCGAGCGCGCGCAGCGGCAGGCGGACCAGCGTGCCGCCGACCTTCACGACGACGCGGGAAAAGGCCGGGGACGGGCTGCGGCCTGCGGAAAGACCGACCCCGCCCTCGCGGCCCACCAGGAGACTTTCGACCTCGCGGTCATCCTCAACCGGCACCGCGAACGACACGAACGCAGGGCCGCAGGGGAAGTGGACCACGGAGATGCCGTCGCCGGCGTGATGCAGAACGTGGTTCGCGGCGACCTCGACCGATTGCAGGTGCGGCGCGAGCAGCTCGAAATCCTGGGCGCTGAGCCTTCGCAGCAGATCGTTCCTGGGCCGGCCGGTCACTCTTCTTGTCTCTGGGCTCTTCGTTGGCCGGGAATCGGCGTCTCTGGGAAAAACCCTACGTTTCCGCGCAGGAACCGACAGTTCCAAAGTGAACACAAGTGTTTGCGGGAAACCGAAAAGTTCGCAGCAGCGAGGCGTCGCGCCGTCCGGCGTTGCCCGCAGGACACGCTGCGAACTTTGTTCTCATCCGGAGAACTACGGAATTTCCAAATGAGCCAGCGCTTGTGGGGCGCCGCGGGCTCTTATCCGAGACGGATCTGGCGTTCGGCCAGGAGGCGGCTTTGGGCCACCTGCTTGCGGTAGGCACCGATCGCCTTGTTGGCGAGCATCAACTGCCGGCGTTCACCGGTCCTGAGCTGCGCTTCGATGGCATCCAGAATGGTGTTCGCGGTCTCGTCCGGAGGTCCGAGCTCGCCGCTCTGCTCCAGGAAGCTCCAGGCGATGAAGAATGCGCTTTCGACGGTGCAACGAATGGACATGCGCTGCCAACGCGGTGTGGTCGCGGCCGTTCCGCGCGGCGACGTACCTTCAGCGTGCGCAGGTTTCGCGCTACTTCAGCGAGGTGCTGATCGAGCCGAACTTCAACTTCAACGACGAGCCGAGATTGTTGACCACGGTGATGATCGCGAGCGCGATGCCGGCTGCGATCAGGCCGTATTCTATCGCAGTGGCTGCGGTTTCATCGGCCAGGAAGCGGCGGATGGTCTGCATGGCCTCACCAGAATTCCAAAGAGAAAGCTGGCGAGGACTTCAGTTCGCGGCTTGCCGGTTCCCCTATTTGGAACCGAGGCTTGCGTCAATTCCGGGTTAATTCGGCGGAGGAAAACGCGGCGGCGAGACCTCATCCCGCCGCCAAGCCTGTCCAGATTTTCCTGCGCGTCAGTTCTTCAGCACGATGCGGCCGACGACCTTGCCGGCGCGCAACTCGTCGATCCATTTCTGGACGTCGCCCATCGGCTCCTCGCGCATCGGCGTCGGCTTGATCTTGCCGGCGCGGGCGAGCGCCATCAGCTCCTGGGCTTCCGCGAGCGTGCCGACCATGAAGCCTTCGACGGTCAGGCGCTTGTAGACCCATTGCACCATCGGCAGAGTGAACTGGCCGCCCATCAGGCCGGAGACGACGACCTTGCCGCCGCGCGCGGCGACCGCCACGGCAAAGGCCATCGACTTCTCGTTGCCGGCGAAATCGACCACCTCGTCGAAGCCGCCCTCGGTTTCCTTCAGGATGCGCTTGATCACGTCGGGCTCGGACGGATCGTAGGCGACGGCTGCGCCGTTCTTCAGCGCGGTCTCGCGCGCTGCCGTCGAGAGATCGGCCACCGTGATCGGCTGCTTGAACATCGCCTGCGCGAACGACAGGCCCATCATGCCGACGCCGCCAAGGCCGATCAGCAGCAGATTGCGCTGGCGCGGACGCTCGACCAGGCGCTTGAGCGCGCCGTAGGCGGTCACGCCGGAGCACATCAGGGTCGCGGCCTGGTTGACGGGCAGGGGATCGTAGTCGAGCAGGTACTTTGCGTCGGGCACCAGCACGTGGGTGGCGAAGCCGCCGTCGATGGAGACGCCGAGGAAGCGCTGTTTCGCGCAAAGGTTCTCGTCGCCATTGGCGCAGTCGCGGCACTGGCCGCAGCCGATCCACGGAAACACCGCCTTCTTGGCTCCGACAAGGTTCGCCGGCACGTCCGAGCCGACTTCGTCGACCACGCCCGCGATCTCGTGGCCGAGCGTAAACGGCAGCGTCATGCCGCGCGTGGTGTCGAGCTTCTTGCCGCCGCCGAGATCGGCATAACCGTCCTGGATGTGCAGGTCGGAATGGCAGAGGCCGCAGCGCTCGATGCGCACCAGCACCTCGGCGCCCTGCGGCTTCGGCGTGTCGACGATGGTCTCGCACAAGGGCGCATCGAATTTGACCAGGGACTGCCGACGCATCAACGCCATATTCCTTCCTCCGAAATTCCTGTTATCCAGCTTGCTTTCGTATATCCGCCAATTCACGCGCCATGGCAACAAAGCCTGATATCGGAATGGTCTCGGCACGCCGCGTCGCATCGACACCTGCGGCCGCGGCAAGGCGAGCGGGATCCGCTTGAAGTGATTTCAGGCTTTGCCGCAGCATTTTTCGGCGCTGCCCGAAAGCGGCGGCTGCGACCTGTTCGAGCAGCTTGCGATCGCAAGGCAGAGGCTCTGCGCGCGGCACCAGCCGCACGACGGAGGAGGTGACCTTCGGCGGCGGCACGAAGGCGGAGGGCGAAATGTCGAACAGGATCTTCGTCTCGCAGCGCCAGTTGGCGAGCACGCCGAGGCGGCCATAGGCCTCCTCGTCCTCGCGTGCCACGATGCGCTCGCCGACCTCGCGCTGGAACATCAGGACCATCATGTCGTACCAGGGCGGCCAGGGGTCGGTGGTGAGCCAGCCGATCAGGAGCTGGGTCGCGATGTTGTAAGGAAGGTTCGCGACGATCTTTGCTCTTTCGCCATTGAGCAGCGGACGCGGGTCGAAGGTCATGGCATCGCCATGCACGATCTCGAGCCTATCAGGGTAGCGCGCGGAAATGTCCTCCAACGCAGGGATCGCGCGCTCGTCATGCTCGATGGCGATGACGCGCTTGGCGCCGAGCGCGAGCAGCGCGCGCGTCAACCCGCCCGGGCCGGGACCGATCTCGACGATGGTGGAGTCCTCGAGCGGCGCGGCGGCACGCGCGATGCGCGCGGTGAGATTGAGGTCGAGCAGGAAGTTCTGCCCCAGCGATTTGCGTGCCGACAGTGCGTGCTGGCGAATGACCTCGCGAAGCGGCGGGAGGTCGTCGATCGCGCTCATCAGCTTTGCGCAGCCGCCATGCGGCTTGCGAGCTTGAGCGCAGCGATCAGGCTTGCCGGATTGGCCTTGGCCGTGCCGGCGATGTCGAAGGCGGTGCCGTGATCGGGCGAGGTGCGGATGAAGGGCAGGCCGAGCGTGACATTGACCGCGTCGTCGAAGGCGACCGTCTTGATCGGGATCAGCGCCTGGTCGTGGTACATGCAGACGGCGCAGTCATAGGTGCTTCGCGCGGCTTCGTGAAACATGGTGTCGGCAGGGAGCGGTCCCTTCGCCTCGATGCCGTCGCTACGCAACGCCTTGAGCGCTGGCGCGATCACGGTCTGCTCCTCGTGGCCTAGCGAGCCGTCCTCTCCGGCATGCGGATTGAGGCCGGAGATCGCGATGCGCGGCCTTTCGATGCCGAAGCGGGATTTCAGCTCGGTCGCGACGATGCGCACGGTCGAGACAATGAGCTCGCTGGTGAGCTGGGCCAGCGCATCGCGCAAGGAGACGTGGATGGTCACGGGCACCACGGCGAGCCGCGGCGACCACAGCATCATCACCGGCTGCGGCACGCGGCCGTTCTCTGCGGCGAGCTCGGCGAGGTATTCGGTGTGGCCGGGATGGCGGAAGCCTGAGCGGTAGAGCACGCTCTTGGCGATCGGGTTGGTGACGACGGCGCTGGCGCGGCCTTCACGGACGTCGGCGACCGCCTGCCGGATCGAGGCGAGCGCGGCCGGCGCGCTCGCGTCATCGGGCTTGCCGGGCTCGGCTGTTGCACTCTCGCCCGTTGCGACCACGGGCAGTGCCTCGGTGAACGCGGCTGCGGCCTCGCCGGCGCTTACCGAGGCAATCCGGATATCGGCGCCGAGGGCCTTGGCGCGGCGAGCGACGAAGGCCTCGTCGCCGAGCAGATAGAAGGCGGGCAGGTTCAGTTCGCGGCGTCTGAGCCAGGCTGCGATCGTGATGTCGGGGCCGATGCCGGCGGGCTCTCCCAGGGTCAGGGCGAGGGGCTTCGAAGGCTTGATGGAAGGTTCTAAGGCGAAGTTGGCCATCAGCGGTTGCGATATTCGATCATCGCCGCTTTCCGGAGATCATCGAGATAGGCCTTCTGGGTCTTCTCGTATTTCTCCGAATACATCTTCTCGCGGACCTCGCGCTTTTTCGGCGTGTCGATCATGGTCGGCTTGCGCGAGCACAGCACGACCATCTCGATGCCCGCCTTGGTGACCTCCGGCGCGGTCAGGTGGCCGATCTGGGTGTCGTCGAGCACCTTGCGAAGCGCCTCGGGCAGTTCCGCGGTGGTCTTGGTGACGGTGTCGCGGATGGTGGCGTTCGGCGTTGAGCGGAACAGCGAATTGGCTTCCTCGCAGCTTCCGACACGCGAGCGATAGGTCTCGGCTTCCTTCTGCCGCGTCTCCAGGAACGCCGGGGACGAGCCGCGCGGCACGATCAGCACGATCGGCTGCATCTTGTACTCGGTGCCCTCGATCTGGAGCTTGTCGCCGGTCTGGGCCTGCACGGCCTGCGCGACGTCGCGCTCGCCGACCATCAGCTTCTCCTTGAAGCGTCCGCGTACGAGGCTGGTCCAGACCATCTCGGCCTTCATGCGGCCCTTCAGCGTCTCGGGGCGGACGCCCTTGACCTCGAGCGACTTGGTGAGCTGATCCGGCGTGATGCGCATGCGCTGCGCCATGCCCTCGTAGGACTGGTTGATGTCGGAGATGCCGGGGTCGACGCCGTATTTCTTGCCTTCCTTGAGCTTCACCTTGTCGTCGATCAGCTCGTTGATGACGTCCTGGCGGCTCGGGGTCTTCTGCGTGGTCAGCTGGTCGAGCTTGGAGCGCTGCTCGATGTCGAAATCGGTGATCGGGTCGCCGTTGACCATCACGACGATGTTCTGCGCGCGCGACGGCGCGGGCAGGCCGGTGAGGATCAACCCGGCACCGATGGCGAGGAGGAGGCGAAAAACAGGCAATTGGATCGTCATGATTATCGCTCGCATGTCAGCCGGGATGAGCTCGCTCTCGGGAGAGCCCGGCCGTCATTTCAGACGGTTCATTGGTAGCCGGCGGACGAGCTGGACCCCGTCGAGGTCGCCAGCGTGCGCAGGCCGATCTGGAACATGAACGCGTGGTTCAGTACGGGCGGCGCCGTGCCCGCAGAGTAACTATACGAAGTTACATAGTTCACGCCGAGCACGAAGCAATCGTCGACATAGCCCGCTCCGAGCACATACTGGTTGATCTTGTTGGCCTCGAGGTCCCAGCGCGCCGAGCCGGTCACCACCCAATTGGCCGCGACCTTGATCGAGCCCGAGGTCAGGATGCCCTCGCGCCGCGTCAGATAGCCGAGCTCCGGCTGCTCGGCGTAATTGCCGTACATCATGCTGACCGACCAGCGATTGAAGTTGGCGCGGCCTTCCGCCTCGAAGCGCTGCACGTTCCAGGTCTGCTCGTCCATGCGGGAGCGGACGCTGAACGTGTAGGTGCTGTTGGGCGAGTAGCTGGCGCTCGCCACGTAATCCGAGCGCGGCTTGTCGAGGCCGGAATCAAGGCCGGTGTTGATGGTGTCCTGGACCGTGTAGGAGTTCAGGCCGAACAGCTGGTAGGACTGGCCGAACAGCACCTTGACGGCGCCGCCCTTGTCGAACTGCGTGGTGGACTGCACGCCGACATTGGCGCGGCCGCCGCCCTCGACGCGGTCGTAACCGGAGAACTTGTCGACGCTGAACAGGTTCGAGGTGTCGAACACCATGCTCTGGGCGTCCTCGTTCGGGAACTTGCCGGCATAGGGCTCGTTCGGCCGGATGATGACCTGCGCGATCGGCTCGATGGTGGTCGAGCCCCAGGGCTGAACGTTGATGAAGGGATAGCGGTATTCGAGGCCGACGGTCGGCATCAGGCGGAACGCCTGGGTGTCGCCGACCGGCAGGTAGTTCGACACGCCCGGCTGGTTGGAGATCGAGGCGTTGATCGCGTCGGCGCGGAGGCTGGCGAACGGTGTCCAGATCTCGCCGAACGGGTCGGTGTAGGACTTGCGCCACTGCGCTTCCGCCGTGAGGCGGGTGTAGGTGCCGGGGACGCCGCGCAGCAAGCACTGCGACGGCGTGCGCGCGAGCGGATCGGCCGACGTCGTCGTGCACAGGCTGGCGGTATTGGCGAGCGTGGTGATCGGATCGAACACCGCCGTGTCACGCGACAGGTTGGTGAAGTTGGTCTTGTAGCTGAACTCGCCGCCGAACACCGGATAGTTGAGCACGTTCGAATAGTCGATCACGGGATAGACGATCGGCACCTGGCTCTGGTTGCCCGAGTAGCTCAGCCAGTACATCGTGCGCGCATCGAAGAAGCTGCGATTGCCGACGCCGGTCAGATAGAGCTGCGACAATGCGTCGGTCGGCAGATACAGGAACGAGCCCAGCGGATCGCGGTATTGCGACAAGCGGTAGTCCGAGAAGAAGTAGTAGTCGGACATGACGACGCCGTCCCAGCCCCAGACCCACTTGTCGTTCAGCGCGAACTGACCCTTGGTGTCGACGGCGCCGCGGAACTGGCGGTCGCCGGGCTGGCCGGCGAGTGCGCCGGGGTCGAGTTGGTCGATGCCGTAGACTCGGATCTGGTAGGCGCCGTCCATCAGGCGCTGGCGGTACTCGGCCTGGAACAGCACGCCCTGCCGGGAGGTGATGCGCGGGCTGAAGGTCATGTCCATATCGGGCGCGATCGCCCAGTAGAACGGAACTTCGACGCCGTAGCCGAACGGCGTGTTCGACGTGAAGCCCGGCATCAGGAAGCCGGTCTTGCGCTTCACGGTCGGGTCGGGCGTCGAGAAATAGGGCATGTAGGCGATCGGCACGCCGAAGAATTCGAGCTGTGCCGTCTCGAAATACAGCATCTTCTCCTGCTGGTCGTGGATGATGCGCGCACCCTTGACCTGCCACAGCGGCGGCTTCTTCGGATCGTCCTTACACGGCGCGCAGGCCGTGTAGACGCCGTTCTCGAACACCGTGTAGTTGCCGCTGGAGCGGTCGGCGCGGCTCGCGGCCATGCGGGTCTGGTCGGCGGTGTCCACGCGCAGCGAATCGACGAAACCGTCGCGGTAGTCGTCGGAGAGATCCAGGATCTCGGCATAGGTGATCTTGCCGTCGGCATCCGTCATGCGGACGTTGCCTTCGGCATGCAGCCGCTTGGTCTTCTGGTCGTAGATGACCTTGTCGGCCTCGACGCTCGTGCCGTTGTAGAACAGCTGGACGTTACCGACCGCGGAGACGCGCGAATTGTTGTAGTCGTAGTCGACCTCGGTCGCCTGAACCAGCATCTGGTTGTCGTTGGCGACCTTCGGCGGCTTCGCGCGCGGCGGCAGCGGATTGTAGGTGAAGCTCTGAGCGGAGGCCGGCGTCACGGCGGCAATGTCGATCAGCCCGCCGAGCGACGCCACGGCGGCGACAGCCAGCAGGAGCCTGCGAATGGACAAGCCGCATCCGTTCGCGCGCACCACAGTACGCTGCGTCAAACGAGACACGAGCCCTCGATGGACGGCAGTCACTAACCGTCCTCCTGATACAACAAGGCCAAAAAGCCGGTGAGGCCGCCCACCACCGCGGGCAACCACGCCGCAGCGATCGGATGCATCAACTCAGCCTTGCTCAAGTCTTCAGTCACTTTCGACAAAACGTAGAGCAGAAAGCCTGCGCCCACGCCACTCAAAACCATCTTCTGCACGCCGCCCATCCGGAAGAAACGCAACGACACGGAAGCCGCCAGCATCACCATGGCGGCCAGCAAAAACGGCTGTGCCAGGAGCTTGTGATACTGGAGTCGATAGCCGGCTGTCGCGAAGCCCGAGCTCTCCGAGGAGCGGATGTAGCTCGGTAGTTGCCAAAAGGACACAGTCTCGGGTGTGGAAAAGCTGTTGCGGATCTGGGCTTCGGTCAGCGTCGTCGGAATCTCCAACGTCGCCTGGTCGATCGGCGGCGAATCCAGCGAGAAGCGGCGCACCGATTTGAACAGCCAGTGACCGGACTCCAGCGCCGCCTCGCGCGCCTCGATCCGCTCCTTGAAATGCCAGTCAGTATCGAATCGGAACAGGGTCAGGCCGGTCAGCCGGACGCCCTGCTGTTCGCTGCGCGCCGCATTGATGATGACCTGGCCGTCATTGGTGACCTGGTTGAGCCAGAAGCCGGAGGCGTCCTGGATGCCGCCGCCGGGGGCCGAGCCGAACAGCTCGGCTTCCATGCGCTTGGACAGCTCGCGCAGGTTCGCCGACATCGGATTGTAGGCGACGGTCGCGATCACCCCGATCAGGAGCGCGCTGCCGAGAGCCGGCGAGATGAATTGCCATGCGGAGATGCCGGCGGCGCGCGCGACCACGAGCTCGAGCCTGCGGGAGAGGGCGAGATAGCAGGTCATGGCGCCGATCAGCATGCAGAACGGCGTCAGCTTCTCGAGCAATTGCGGGACCCGGAACAGCGAGGTCTCGGCCACCATGATCGCGGAGGCGGATGCGAGTCCTGAGGTCTTGCGCACCATCTCAATGTAGTCGACCAGCACCAGCAGCAGGAAGATGCCCGCGAACACGCCGAGCGCCGCGACGACGAAGCGTCCGGCGAAATAGCGCCCGAGGGTGTTGGTGAGCATGCTCATGCGGCGGCCGGCCGTCTGAACAGCCGCGCGATGCGCGCGTTCGACCTGTTGATGGCCTCCATGAGGCGGGGCGGCGGCTCGACCACGATGCCGCCGATGATCAACCACAGCCCGACGCCGATGGCGCCAAGGACCATCGCGTACTGGAACAGCACCGGGCCAGGCGACTTTACCGCCATCACCGAGCAGGCGAATCCTGCCATGCGCAGGCCGAACACGGCGATCACCGAGCCGCCGATCGAGAAGTTGCGGCTTTGGCGCGTGGTGCGCGGCGCGCCGAGGAAGGCGAAGGTCAGCACGGCAAAGGCGAAGGGATAGATCGGCGCCAGCAGGCTGTCGTGCAGAGCCGAGCGGAACTGGCCGGGAATCTGCTTGTAGACCGGATCGTCCTCGGACGGGGAGAACAGCTCCCAGAGATAGCGCTCGCGGATGCCGAGGGTGACGTCGTGACCCTGGCCCGAGAATTTCGACATGTCGAAGCCGTAGCGGCCGAACGCCACCAGCGCGGGATCGCGCTTGCCGGCCTCGAAGCGCTGCAGATTACCGTCCTTGAGCACCAGGAACGAGCCGTTGTCGTTCTTCACGACCTCGCCATGCTCGGCGACGATCGAGACGCGCTCGTTGGGATCGCGGCGATCGTCGATGAAGATCCCGGCGAGGATGCCACCGGGCTGGCGTTCGCGGATCCGGATCGTCAGGTTCTTGTCGAGCTGGGCGAAGCGGCCGGGCTGGAGGATGTTGGTGAGCACGTCGGCGGTGATCTCGGCGTCCCACTGCTTGATCCGCCGCATGCCGTCGGGGGCGAGATAGGCCGCGATGAAGGCGACCAGCAGCGCCACGACACAGGTGGCGTAGAAGAACGGATAGAACAGCCGGAACGGCGAGAAGCCGGCGGCATTCATCACGATGATCTCGGAATCGGTCGCGAGCTTGTTCAGCGTGTGCGAGATCGCGATCATCAGCGCGATCGGCGAGATGATCAGGACCAGTGCCGGCACGACGAGGCTGGTGATGCCGAGGAAGGTCAGGATGGTCTGACCCTGGCTCGTCATCAGGTCGATGCCGCGCAACGCCTGCGTAATCCAGATCACGCCGGTGAGGCTGACCAGGACCAGCGCAAACGACGCCAGCGTCGTGCGGAAGATATACCTATCGATTGACCCCATGCGCTACCGCACGAATCCCCACCAGCGCCCCAATGCAGGCCGGAAGTCCGGCTGCCCAACCAATCCCCGATCAGGGGATCCCCAAGGTCGGCCAACCACCTCTACCACCGGCTTACTCTCTCACTACCATCCCTTTGATCCATCAACAAAATGGCTGCCCCGTGGCGCCGTCAATATATGGTTAATATTTCCCTCGTTGTGGCCCGGCGGCCACGGGGGTGCTTGGCAGCCACCGCGCCAGTGGCCCATAGTGGGGAAAGTCCAGTGAATCGTCGTTCAGCTCCGGCCCGTGGCCGGGTCCGCCCAGCGACGAAAAGCCCGATGTTTTGAAGGAGTTACCCATGTCCGATGCCATCAAGGTCGGCTTTGTCCCGCTGTCTGCTGCCGCCCGTGGCATTCTGGTCGTGTTCTGCGACGACACTCTGAAGCTCGGCCCGGCGACGGCCAAGGCGCTCGGCGGCGCCACTGAGCTGGTCAAGCGGGCGGCCTCCGCCGCCGGCTTCAAGGGCAAAAGCGGCGCCGCGCTGGACGTCCTGGCACCGGAGGGGCTGAAGGCCACCCGCCTGGTCGTGATCGGCGCCGGCAAGGCGGCGAGCCTGAAGGCGAACGACTTCCTCAAATTCGGCGGCGTGGCGGCGGGCAAGCTTTCGGCCGCGGCCGCTGCCATGACCATCATCGCGGAACTTCCTGATGGCGCCATGACCAGCGAGCAGGCGGTTGCGATCGCCTCGGGCCTGCGGCTGCGCGCCTACAAGTTCGATCGCTACAAGACGAAAAAGAAAGACGGCGAGGAGGGCGGCTTGCGCGCCGACGTCTCGCTTGCGGTCGGCGATGCCACCGCGGCGAAGAAGGCGTTTGCCTCGGCCGGCCATGTCGTCGACGGCGTGATCATCGCGCGCGATCTCGTCAACGAGCCGCCGAACGTGCTTTTCCCCGAGGAGTTCGCGCGCCGCGCGGGCCTGCTCCGCAAGCTCGGCGTCAAGGTCGAGGTGCTCGACGTCAGGGCGATGGACAAGCTCGGCATGGGCGCACTGCTCGGCGTCGGCCAGGGCTCGTCGCGGCCGAGCCGCACCGTGATCATGCGCTGGGACGGCGGCAAGAAGGGCGAGGCTCCGGTCGCCTTCGTCGGCAAGGGCGTCTGCTTCGACACCGGCGGCATTTCGATCAAGCCGGCCGGCAGCATGGAGGACATGAAGGGCGACATGGGCGGTGCCGCCTGCGTCGTCGGCCTGATGCACGCGCTCGCCGCGCGCAAGGCCAAGGCCAACGTGGTCGGCGCCATCGGTCTCGTCGAGAACATGCCCGACGGCAATGCGCAGCGGCCGGGTGACATCGTCACTTCGATGTCGGGCCAGACCATCGAGATCATCAACACCGACGCCGAAGGCCGCCTCGTGCTGGCGGACGTGCTCTGGTACGTCGCGAAAAAGACCAAGCCGAAATTCATGGTGGATCTGGCGACGCTGACCGGCGCGATCATGGTCGCGCTCGGCACCGAGCATGCCGGCATGTTCTCCAACAATGACGAGCTCGCCGACCGTCTGCTCGCGGCCGGCATCGAGAGCGGGGAGAAGGTCTGGCGCATGCCGCTCGGCCCCGAATACGACAAGCTGATCGATTCCCAGTTCGCCGACATGAAGAACACCGGCGGCCGCCATGGCGGCTCGATCACTGCGGCGCAGTTCCTCCAGCGCTTCGTCGACGGCACGCCCTGGGCGCATCTCGACATCGCTGGTACCGCGATGGGGGCGCCGAAGACCGACATCAACCAGAGCTGGGGAAGCGGCTACGGTGTCCGTTTGCTCGACCGTCTGGTCGCCGACCACTACGAGCGCAAATGATCTGAGATGACCGAAGTCCTTTTCTACCATCTGCAAAACATGACGGTGGAGAACGTGTTGCCGCCGCTTCTCGAGAAGTCGCTCGAGCGCGGCTGGCGCGTCGTGGTGCAGTCGACCTCGCCGGAGCGCGCCGATGCGCTCGACGCGCATTTATGGACCTACCGCGACGATTCCTTCCTGCCGCACGCGACATGGCGCGTGAACGATGCCGCCGATCAGCCGATCGTGCTGGCGATCGAGGAGGACAATCCCAACGGCGCCAATGTCCGCTTCCTGGTCGACAACGCCGCGCTGCCGCAGGACGCGCAGGGCTATGAGCGCATGGTGCTGCTGTTCAACGGCGACGATCCGGACGCGCTGGCGTTTGCCCGGAGCGCCTGGACGGATTGCAAGGCGCGGGGATTTGATGTCACCTATTGGCAGGCCGACGAACGGGGCCGTTGGCAGCGCCGGAATTAGCGGTCGTTTGCAATTAATGATAATTTGCACTTTTCGGGCGATGCTGGCTTTTGTCACCTTCGTGCCGCAAAGTGATGTTGGGACAATCGCTTAGGGGCGGTCCTTCATGCGGGGAATTTAGTTTATCGTGCGACATCAAAAGCTTCCCAGCTCGCTCATAGTTGCGTTGGCTGCCGTAGCACCGCTGCTCGCGGGCTGCTCGGGGACCGACCTGTTGTCCAAGGATGCCCAGTGGTTCAACACGCCGAGCCGCCTGTTCATCAAGAGCATCTCAATCGAATCGCCACCGTTGACCCCCGACAAGCCCGTGACGGCCGAGGATCTGGTCAGCGCCGACGGCGCCTGTCCCGGCATGACGCCGCCCCCTGGGCCGGCTGACGCCAATGCTTCGACGACGGCGCCGGCGCCCATGGGCGGCACGGTCGCGCTCGGTCACACCGAATGCGATGTGGTGCGCGGCATCGGGGCGCCCTCGACCGTCAATCTCTCCAGTGACGCCGCCGGTCGGCGCGTTGCCGTGGTCACCTGGAGCACCGGTCCGCGCGCAGGCATCTACACCTTCACGTCCGGCCGTCTGTCCTCGATCGAGGGCACGCCGGAAGCGCCTGTCATGCCGAAGGCGACCAAGCAGAAGCCGAAGAAGAAGTCGGCGTAAGCCGAACTCTCGCGTCCCGGACGCGCTGCAGCGCCATCAGCGCGTCCACGCGCGTCTTCGACGCGCTATGCGCTGCTGCGCAGAGCCGGGACCTGGTCTCTCTCGATCCAGTCTCTCTCGATCATGAGCCCCGGCTCAGCAGCGCACCACTATCGTGCTGCGCTGTGTCCGGCGCACGAGAGCACCGATCGAATTCGCCATCTCATCAAAACGAATGCGTCGTCGCTTCGAGCTGTGGCTTCTGCGCGCGCAACAATGCGTTGGTGGGATTCGCGCGCCTTCGAAAGTCACGCTGCCGTTATACGTGATCGGCAATTCGTGATGTGAGAGCGTTTGCATCCGCTGTCGAAACCAGCCCGGAGGAAAACTGGAGGAAATCTCCAGAATAATCACGCGCGTCTAAAGCAGTGCTTCAAGTAAGACATCCGCACCACTGCTACGCATCGAGGGGAGGGGCTAGATCGATCGAAGGAATATTTGAATGTCTACTACCTCTGTTTTCTCCCCGGTTACGGGCCAGCTCACCATTTTCGGCGACAGCGCCAATAACGGCGTCGTGATCAGCCGCGACAAGTCGGGCCGCATTCTCATCAATAACGGGCAGGTGAAGACGATCGGTGGCGATCCCACTGTGGCCAACACCAATGAGATCGACATCTTCGGTCAGGGCGGCGACGACACGATCACCGTTAACGAATCCAACGGCCCGATGCCCGCGGTGCACATTTTCGGCGGCGACGGCAATGACAGGATCACGGGCGGCTCGGGTGCCGATTTGCTGTTTGGGCAGGCCGGCGACGACACGATCAAGGGCGGCGGCGGCAACGGTCTGCTGTTCGGCGGCGCGGGCAACGACACGCTGGACGGCGGCAGCGGCGACAACCAGTTGTTCGGCGAAGCGGGCAACGACCTCATGATCTGGAATCCGGGGGGCGGCACCAACCTGTTCGAGGGCGGTGACGGCAACGACACCGCGCAGGTCAACGGAAGCAATGACCCGGAGACGTTCACGATCACGGCGAACGGCACGCGCGTGCGATTCGACGGGACGGGCGCGGCGCCATTTTCGCTCGACATCGGCACGACGGAGAATCTCGTGCTGCACGCCGGCGGCGGCGACGACGTCATCACCGCAAGCAATGGACTCGCCAGCCTGATCTCGCTGACGCTCGACGGCGGCGCCGGCAACGACAGGATCACCGGAGGCGACGGCAACGACCTCCTGATCGGCGGCAGCGGCGACGACATCGTCAATGGCGGACGCGGCAACGACGTCGCGCAATTGGGGACGGGCGACGACACCTTCATCTGGAATCCCGGCGACGGCAGCGACACGGTCGAAGGCGGATCGGGCAACGACAAGCTTCTGTTCAACGGAGCCAACATCAACGAGACCATCGACATCTCGGCCAATGGTGGCCGGGTGCGCTTCACCCGCGACGTCGCCAACATCACGATGGACCTCAACAGCATCGAGCAGATCGAATTCGATGCACGCGGCGGCGCCGACAACATCACCGTCGGCGATCTCTCCGGGACCGGCGTCAAGCAGGTGCTGGTCGATCTCGGAGCCGTTCCCGGCGGCACGCAAGGCGACGGCGCGGCCGACACGGTGACCGTCAACGGCACTAACGGCGGCCAGCACATCGAGGTCACGTCCAACGGGACGACCGTGACGGTGACGGGCCTGCCCGAAGTCGTGACGATCGCGAATGCGGAAGCTGCCAACGACCGGCTGGTGATCCAGGCGCTCGGCGGCAACGACGTCATCGATGCATCGCTACTTGCTGCGGCGATTGGGCTGACCATCGACGGCGGCGCGGGCAACGATACCATCATCGGCAGTCAGGGCGCCGACACCCTGATCGGCGGCGACGGAAACGATAAGGTCACCGGTGGCCGCGGCAACGACGTCGCTCTTCTCGGCGCAGGCGACGACCTCTTCACGTGGAATCCCGGTGACGGTAGCGACACCGTCGAAGGTGGCGCGGGAACGGATACGCTGGTGTTCAACGGCTCCAATGTCGCGGAGAACATGTCGATCTCGGCGAATGGCGGCCGCGCGCTTCTCACCCGCGACGTCGGTGCCATCACCATGGATCTCAACGACGTAGAGCATGTGCAGATCGCTGCCGCCGGCGGCGCCGACAACATCACCGTCAACGATCTCTCCGGCACCGGCGTCACGCAGGTGGCGATCGACCTCAGTGCCGGCCCCGGCACCCAGAGTGGTGACGGTGCGGCAGATCGTGTGACCGTGAACGGCACCGCAGGCGATGACAACATCTCGGTCACGACCGCTGGCGGATCGATCGTTGTCAACGGCCTTGCGGCGCAGGTGACCATCGCTCACGCCGATGCCGGTGACGTCCTGACCGTCAACGGCAGAGGCGGTAACGACGTCATCAATGCCTCGTCCATCAAGGCGGGGCAGCCGTTCAGCCTCAACATCAACGGCGGTGACGGCAACGACACCATCACCGGCAGTGCCGGCAATGACATTGTGAACGGCGGCCGTGGCAACGACGTTGCCAATCTCGGCGCCGGCGATGATACCTTCGTCTGGAATCCCGGCGACGGCAGCGACATTGTCGAAGGCGGCAAGGGCACCGATACGCTGCTGTTCAACGGCGCCAACATCAACGAGAACATCAACATCTCGGCCAATGGCGGCCGGGTGCTGTTCACCCGCGATGTTGCTGCCATCGCGATGGACCTCAACGGCGTCGAGCATATCAACTTCAACGCCCTCGGTGGTGCCGACAACATCACGGTCGGCGACCTCTCCGGGACCGGCGTGAATCAGGTCAACCTCGACCTCGGCGCCAATGACGGCGCCGCGGATACGGTGACGATCAACGGAACCAGCGGCAGCGACGTCATCACGGTGACCGAGCACGACGGCATCATTACGGTGTCGGGGCTTGGCCAGGACATCAACATCACCGATGCCGGCACAGGCGACAGGATCGTGATCAACGGCCTCGATGGCGACGACGTCATCACGGCCTCCGGTCTGCACGGCGGCATCCAGCTCGTCGCCAATGGCGGCAATGGCGATGACGTCCTGATCGGCAGCCCCGGCAACGACACGCTCGCGGGCGGGGCGGGTGACGACGTGCTGATCGGTGGCGGCGGACAGGACGTCCTCGATGGTGGCCCCGGCAACAACGTCGTCATCAACGGGGGCGGGGCGATGGCGGCCGCGATGCTGCTCAACCAGGCCATGGCGGCGAACCTTATCCCGGCAGGTGACGGTCACGGCGAGATGCCATTGCCTGATCCGCACGCGGCGCAGAGCCAGACCCTCGCACCGCCGCAGCACGCCTGACACTTGGCTCCGGCCCGGAGAACGCCCATGACCACGAACGCGGTCTCGACCGATACGGGGTTGGACGCGCTGCTCACCCTGCTGCATTTGCAGGGTGTTGCGGCCGACCGCGACCAGCTCAGGCACCGGACCGGAACGGCTATCTTTGGCGCAGCGGAGATCATCCGCTGCGCCAAATCTCTCGGCCTCAAGGCACGAACCTATCGAACGCAGTGGAGTCGTCTGTCGGGCAGCCCGCTGCCGGCGATCGCGATACTGCGCGACGGCAGCTTCATGGTCATCGCGAAAGCCTCCGCCGACAAGGTGCTGGTGCAATCGCCGCAGACCCAGCGCCCGGTGCTGATGGAGCGCGACGAGCTGTGCGCGATCTGGGACGGCGGATTGATCCTGATGGCCCGGCGCGCCGGGCTATCCGACCTCGGGCGCCATTTCGATATCACCTGGTTCATCGGCGCGATCGGCAAGTACCGGCGGCTGTTCGGCGAGGTGCTGGCCGCCTCGTTCTTTCTGCAGCTCTTCGCGCTGGTCTCGCCGCTGTTCTTTCAGGTCGTGATCGACAAGGTGCTGGTGCATCGCTCGCTGTCCACGCTCGACGTGCTCGTCGTCGGCCTGGTCGTCGTCTCGCTGTTCGACACGGTGCTCGGAATCCTGCGCAATTATCTGTTTGCGCATACGACCAACCGCATCGACGTGGAGCTGGGGGCGCGGCTGTTCCACCACCTTCTGGCATTGCCGATGGCCTGGTTTCAGGCGCGGCGCGTCGGCGATTCCGTGGCGCGGGTTCGCGAGCTCGAGAACATCCGCAATTTCATCACCAGCTCGTCGCTGACGCTGCTCATCGACCTGTTCTTCACCTCGGTATTCCTGGCGGTGATGTTCGCCTATTCGCCGCTGATGAGCTGCATCGTGCTGGCATCGTTCCCGTTCTACATCGCGATCTCGGCGGTGGCGACGCCGCTGTTTCGCCGCAGGCTGGACGAGAAATTCCGCCGCGGCGCCGAGAACCAAGCTTTTCTGGTCGAGAGCGTCAGCGGCATCGAGACGCTGAAGGCGATGGCGGTCGAGCCGCAGATGCAGCGCCGGTGGGAAGAACAGCTCGCCGGCTATGTCTCGGCGAGTTTTGGTGTCACCAGCCTTGGCAACACCGCAAGCCAGCTCGTCCAGTTCGTCAGCAAGGTCGTGACCGCCGCCATTCTCTATGTCGGCGCGCGCCTCGTGATCGGCGACGCATTGACCGTCGGCGAGCTCGTAGCCTTCAACATTTTTGCGGGGCGCGTTTCGGCGCCCGTGCTGCGGCTGGCCCAGGTCTGGCAGGATTTTCATCAGGCGCGGCTCTCGATCGCGCGGCTTGGCGACATCCTCAACAGCGCGGCAGAGCCGGCTTATTCGGCGGCGCGTGCGGGGCTGCCGCCGATCCGGGGCAATATCCGGTTCGAGCACGTGTTGTTCCGCTACCGGCTCGATGGGCCGGAAATCCTGCATGACGTCTCGTTCGATGTTCCGGCCGGGCAAACCGTCGGCATCGTCGGATCGTCGGGCTCGGGCAAGAGCACGTTCGCCAAGCTGGTGCAGCGGCTCTACGTTCCGCAAGGCGGCCGCGTGCTGATCGACGGAATGGATCTTGTGATGACCGATCCGGCCTGGCTCCGCCGTCAGATCGGCGTGGTGCTCCAGGACAACATGCTGTTCAACCGCTCGGTGCGCGACAACATCGCGCTGGCCGATCCGACCCTGCTGATGGACCGCGTCATGGACGCAGCAAAACTTGCGGGCGCGCATGATTTCATTCTGGAGCTTCCCGAAGGCTACGACACGGTCGTCGGCGAGCGCGGCTCGACGCTCTCGGGCGGGCAGCGCCAGCGCATCGCGATCGCCCGCGCATTGGTGACCAATCCCCGCATCCTGATCTTCGATGAAGCGACCAGCGCGCTCGACTATGAAAGCGAACGGATCATCCATGAGAACATGAAGGAGATCGCGAGGGGCCGCACCGTCCTGATCATCGCGCATCGACTGTCCACCGTTCGCGGCGCCGATCGCATCTTCACGCTCGAGCGTGGCCGTCTGGTCGAGGACGGCACGCATGACGCCTTGATCAAGACCGGTGGCCGATACGCGGCCCTGCATCGTCTCCAGGGAGGGATCTATGAGGTCGGCTAGCGCGGCGCCGGCCCCGCGGCCGGAGCAGACCGTCGTTCCCTTCCGGAAAGCGAAGGGGCGGCGCACTGAAGAGATCGCCTTCCTGCCCGCGGCGCTTGAGATTGCCGAGGCGCCACCGTCACCGATCGGCCGGGCCATCGCGATCGCCCTGATGCTCCTTGTCTGCGCGGCACTCGCGTGGTCGGCATGGGGCACGATCGACATCGTGGCGTCCGCTACCGGGAAGGTGGTGTCGAGCGGGCGAAGCAAGGTGGTCCAGCCGTTCGAGACCGGGGTGGTGCGCGCCATCCACGTGCAGGACGGGCAGGCGGTCAAGTCGGGCGACGTGCTGATCGAGCTCGATCCGACCGTGAATGCCGCGGAGCGCGATCACCTGCACGACGATCTCATGGCCGAACGGCTCAATATGGCGCGTCTCCGCGCCGCATTGGCAAGCGGCGAAGATGCCTCCACCGATCTCGTCCCGCCTGCGGATGCCGATCCCTCGCTGGTCGCGACTCAGCGGCAGCTTCTTGCCAATCAGGTCAGCGAGCATCGCGCCAAATTGGCGTCGCTTGCGCGCCAGCAGGCGCAGAAGGAGGCCGAGCATCAGACCATTGCGGCGACGATCCACAAGCTGGATGCGTTGCTCCCGGTCACCCAGCAACGCGTCGATATCCGCAAGATCCTGATGGAGAAGGAAATCGGCTCGAAGCTGACCTATTACGAGACCCTTCAGCTCCAGATCGAGCAGCAGGAGGAGCTTCGCGTCCAGAGCAGCCATCTGAAGGCAGCCGAGGCAGCCGTCGCCGCGATCCGGGAGACCCGCACCCAGGCGGTGGCGGAGTATCGCAAGAGCCTGTCCGACGAACTCGCCAAGAGCGAGCAGAAAGCCAATGGCGTCGCGCGGGATCTGATCAAGGCGCAGCAGCGGACTCGGCTCCAGCAGCTGACCTCGCCAGTCGACGGCGTCGTGCAGCAGCTTGCGGTCCACACCGTGGGCGGTGTGGTCACACCCGCGCAATCGCTGCTGGTGATCGTGCCGTCAGATACGCGGCTCGAGGTCGAGGCGATGATCTCCAACCGCGACATCGGCTTCGTCGAGGCCGGGCAGGACGCCGCCGTCAAGATCGACACCTTCAACTTCACCCGCTACGGTCTGCTGGAGGGACGGGTGCTGAGCGTCTCGCAGGACGCCATCATCCGCGATCGTCCGCCGGGAAGCGACCGCGCGCTCGGGACGCCGCGCGACAGCAGCGAGCCCAACGGGCAGGAGCTGAGCTACAGCGCACGCATCTCGCTCGATCGCACGCAAATGCAGGTGGACGATCGCCTCGTCAGCCTGTCACCGGGAATGGCCGTGACAGTGGAGATCAGGACCGGCTCGCGCACCATTTTGAGCTACCTGTTATCTCCGCTTCAGCGCTACCGACAGGAGATCATGCGGGAGCGGTAGATCCCATTTTGCTCCAGCGGAGCCGTATCACGCCTGCCCACCATTCGTCTCGCCGGCGACGTCGCCATTCTCGGCGCGGATCATCGTGATTGCGACACTTTTGCAGAGGTCGCTTTCCTGATGGCCGTGCGGCCGGGGATGCGCTTTTATGGCGCGATAAAGAATCTTGGAGGGAACATGCGTTTCATCACGATCGTGTCGGCTCTGCTTCTGTCGCTCGGCGCAGCGGTCGCCCAGGACTATCCGTCCAGGCCCATCACCGTGCTGGTGCCGTACGCCGCGGGTGGACCGACGGACACCATCGCGCGCCTGACCGCAGCAAGCATGGCGAAATCCCTCGGGCAGCAGATGATCGTCGAGAACGCGACCGGCGCCGGCGGCACGATCGGCACGACGCGCGCCGCGCGCGCCCAGCCGGACGGCTACACGCTGCTGGTCCATCATGTCGGCATTTCGACCGCGGCCACGCTGTATCGCAACCTGAGCTACGACACGAAGACGGCCTTTGCGCCGATTGGGCTCGTGACCAATGCGCCGATGACCATCATCGCGCGTCCGGACTTCCCGGCCGACACGCTCAAGGAACTGGTCGCCTACGCCCAGCAGCAGGGCGACAAGCTGACTTACGCCAATGCCGGGTTAGGTGCGGCATCGCATCTGTGCGGCATGCTGTTCATGACGGCGATCCAGAAGCAGCTCACCACGGTGCCCTACAAGGGCAATGGGCCGATCATGAACGATTTGCTCGGCAAGCAGATCGATCTCACCTGCGACCAGGCGACGAACACGACCGGGCCGATCACGGCCAAGCAGGTCAAGGCCTACGCGGTCACCACCAAGGAGCGGCTGAAGAGCCTGCCCGATCTGCCGACCGCCGACGAGGCCGGCCTCAAGGGGTTCGAGCTCGGCGTCTGGCATGGCCTCTATGCCCCTAAGGGCACGCCGCCCGCGGTCGTTCAGAAGCTGACGGCGGTGCTCCAGGCCGCGCTCAGGGATCCCGCGTTGATCGCCCGGTTCAACGACATCAACACCGAGCCGGTCCCTCAGGACAAGGCGACGCCGGAGGCGCTCGGGGCGATGCTGACCAGCGAAGTCGACCGCTGGGCGCCGATCATCAAGGCGGCGGGGCAGTATGCCGATTGAGTAAAGGGCCAACTGCTGAGCGGCTTGCAGGCAGGTAATTTGTTACCCGTACTGTGCATGGGGTTGTTTTTCAGATTTTGAGTCTAGCCCGTCACCTCGTCGAACTGCGTGCTCGCCTCCAGCCACTGTTCCTCCGCACGCGCCAGCGCGTCGGCGGCGTTGGCGCGCGCCTTCGACAGTTGCGCGGCCTGCTTGGGATCCCGGGTGAAGATGTCGGGCAGGGCGAGCGCGGTGTCGATCTTGGTGATGATCTCGCTGACGCGGGCGATCTCGCTCTCGGCTTCCGCGATGCGCTTCTTCAGCGAGCCACGATTGTCCGATCTCGGGCGCTGCGGCTTCTCGCTCGCGGCGCTACGCTCGCGCGGGGCGGGCTCGCCGTTGCGCGCCGACAGCACCAGGCGGCGGTACTCGTCGAGGTCGCCGTCGTAATTGGTCACGGTCCGGTCGGCGACGATCCAGAGTTGGTCGGCGCAGGACTCAATCAGATAGCGGTCGTGCGAAACCATGATGACGGCGCCGGGGAATTCGTTGATCGCCTCCGCAAGCGCAGCGCGGCTGTCGATGTCGAGATGGTTGGTCGGCTCGTCCAGAATGATCATGTTGGGGCCGAAGAAGGTCGCCAGCCCCAGCAGCAAGCGCGCCTTCTCGCCGCCGGACAATTTCCCGACCTTGGTATCGGCCGCCTTGCCGGAGAATCCGATGGCGCCGGCGCGTGCGCGCACCTTGGCCTCGGGCGCTTCACCCATAAGCTTGCGGACGTGGTCGTAGGTCGAGGCATCCTCGTTCAATTCGTCGAGCTGGTGCTGGGCGAAATAGGCAATCGAGAGCTTGTCGGCACGCGTCACCTTGCCCGAGAACGGTGCGAGGCGGCCCGCGAGCAGTTTCACAAGCGTCGACTTGCCGTTGCCGTTGGAACCAAGGAGCGCGATGCGGTCGTCATTGTCGACGCGCAAGGTGACGCGGTTAAGCACGGGCGTGTTCGGATCGTAGCCGACCACGACGTTGTCGGCGGCGATGATCGGCGGCGACAGGATTTTCTCCGGCGCGGGAAAGCTGATTTCGCGCACGTCCTGGGTGACCAGCGCCGTGATCGGCTTCAGCCGCTCCAGCATTTTTACACGAGATTGCGCCTGGCGGGCTTTCGAGGCTTTCGCCTTGAAGCGGTCGACGAAGGCCTGCAGACGGGCGCGTTCGGCTTCCTGGCGCTTGACCGCTTTGGCATCGAGCAGTTCGCGCATGGCCCGTTGCTCCTCGAAGGAGGAATAGGTGCCTTTGTAGAGCGTGAGCTTGCCGCGCTCCAGATGCAGGATCTGGTCGACCGAGCTTTCCAGCAGGTCGCGGTCATGGCTGATCACGATCACCGTGCGCGGATAATGCGCAAGGTGATCCTCGAGCCACAGCGTGCCTTCGAGGTCGAGATAGTTGGTGGGCTCGTCGAGCAGCAGGAGGTCAGGGGCGGCGAACAGCGTGGCGGCGAGCGCGACGCGCATGCGCCAGCCGCCGGAGAATTCGGCGCAGGGGCGGAGCTGATCGGTGGCGGAGAAGCCGAGGCCGGACAGGATCGCGGCCGCGCGGCTCGGCGCCGAATGGGCGTCGATGTCGACGAGGCGGGTCTGGATCTCGGCGATCCGGTGCGGGTCGGTCGCGCTCTCCGCTTCGTGAAGCAGCGCGTCGCGTTCGAGGTCGGCCTTGAGCACGACGGAGATCAGGCTTTCGGGGCCGTTCGGGGCCTCCTGCGCGAGGCTGCCGACGCGCCAGCGTGGCGGCAGGGTGACCGTGCCGTGCTCGGCCGCCAGTTCGCCGCGGATCACCTTGAACAGGGTCGACTTGCCGGTGCCGTTGCGCCCGACCATGCCGACGCGCGCGCCGGGCGTGATCTGCACGGAACTCTGGTCAATCAGAAGGCGTCCGGCAAGGCGGATGGAGAGGTCGGTGATAGCAAGCATGCGGCCTTGTCACCGCAAGGCGCGTCGAACGCAACCCGTTTTTGCGTGAGCCTCACGTCAGTGCGAATCGCGGTCGCGCTGCTTCAACTCGTCGAGGAGCTGTTCGAGATGCGTCGGAAGCCGTGGTTCGGGGCGCAGGCTCTGCTGAAGCCGTTCGCCCACCGCATCGCAAATCGAGCGGCTGGTGCGCCGGTCGATCTGTTCGCTGTCGTTGGCAAAAAGGCCAGCCATTGTGGGGTTCCGTGTTCTCAAAGTGATGACACGGTACCAAGTCCTTGGCCCCCCAAATGGTTTCGCCGCTCGCGGACATTGCCCGGCACTCTAGTAAAAATTGCATGAAGCCGGGCAATAGCCGCCCAAATACAAAGCCCCGGCGCAGGGGAACGCCGGGGCTTCGCTTGGAAGGTACCTGGGGGGCCTAGGTACCTCAGGAAGGTGCTGACGGGCTCAGTAGCAGCGGTTGATCAGCCGCCAGCGGGGTCCCCAGGGGGGCGGGACCAGCCGGCGCACGTAGCAGCCGCCATAACCGTAGGAGACGGGGCCGCCGGCATAGAAGCGCGGTCCACCCCAGCCATGATGCCAGCCACCGCCGCCGCCGTGCCAGCCCCAGCCGCCATGCCAGTGAGCGGAGGCGGAGGTCGGCGCCAGCGCGGCACCCAGCGCAACCGCGGCGACAGCGGCAAGCGAAAGTTTCCTCAACATGGTGATCTCCTAAAGACTGCCGGCGCGGGGCTATCGCGTCGATGGAAAGGCCGCCGAAACGGTCTGCCTGATGATCGGGCTTTCGGTTTCGATAGGCCCGACCTTACGCTGGCGAAGCTGAACCAAGCCCTGAACGGAGCCTTCAGATTGGGTTCATCTGGATGAAATCTCGGTAATCCATGACTAGATCCGGCGGGGCAGCCTGCGGCGAAGCGTCCGGGGGCGGTTTTGGCGGTCGCTTGCCGTCCGGCAAAGGCGCCGATATAAGCCCGGCAACTCCGAACCACCGCTTTCTTCTCAAGGACAAGATTATGGCCATCGAACGCACTTTCTCGATCATCAAGCCCGATGCGACCGCGCGTAACCTGACCGGTGCGGTCAACGCCGTGATCGAGAAGGCGGGCCTGCGCATCGTCGCGCAGAAGCGCATCCGCATGACCAAGGAACAGGCCGAGACCTTCTATGCCGTGCACAAGGCGCGCCCGTTCTTCGGCGAGCTCGTCGAGTTCATGACCTCGGGCCCCGTGGTGGTCCAGGTGCTGGAAGCCGAGGGCGCCATTGCCAAGTACCGCGACGCGATGGGCGCGACCGATCCGTCCAAGGCCGCCGACGGCACCATCCGCAAGCTCTACGCAAAGTCGATCGGCGAGAATTCCGCTCACGGCTCGGATGCGCCGGAGACCGCCGCGATCGAAATCGCGCAGTTCTTCTCGGGCAACGAGATCGTCGGCTGATCAGCCGATAGGTTAATATCGACGGGGCGAAAGGACGTATTGTGAACTGGCTCTGGCAGGTCTTCGATCCCGCTACGATCGGGGCATTCTTCACCCAGTTTCGCAACGAGATGGCCGAACCGACCTTCTGGATTGCGGTCGGCAAGATCATCTGGATCAACATCCTGCTCTCCGGCGACAACGCGCTTGTGATTGCGCTCGCCTGCCGCGGCCTCAAGCCGCGGCACCGGCTGTGGGGCATGATCTTCGGCGCCGGCGCAGCCGTGCTGCTGCGGATCATCTTCACCGGCATCGTCGCGAGCCTGATGGAGCTGCCGTACCTCAAGCTCGTCGGCGGTCTCGCGCTGATCGTGATCGCGGCGAAGCTCCTGGTGCCGGAAAACGAAGACGAGGAGGGCGTCGAGTCCGCCTCGCATCTGTGGCAGGCGGTGCAGATCGTCGTCGTCGCCGACATCGTCATGAGCCTCGACAACGTCATTGCGGTCGCCGCCGCCGCCAATGGCAGCGTGCCGCTGCTGATCCTCGGTCTCGCCATCAGCGTGCCGCTGATCGTCGCCGGTGCGGCCCTGATCATGGCGCTGCTCGCAAAGCTGCCGGTCCTGGTCTGGGCGGGTGCAGCACTGCTCGGCTGGATCTCGGGCGAGGTGATCGCGACTGATCCCGGCATCGCGCCGAAGCTGCACACGCTGTTCGACGGCCCGCTCGGCGCCTCGCTGGACAGCATGCTCGGCGCACTTCGCATCCCGCCCCAATTCGCCCATGGCGGCGGAGGCGGCGAATATCTCTGCGCCGCCCTCGGCGTCGTCGTCGTGCTGGTCGTCGGCTCCATCTGGCGCCGGCGCAGCCTGAGCGCGGCCGCGCTGGAGTCCTCAGAGCGCCACGCCAAGGCCTCGGCGGAGTAATCTCTACGGCATGATCTGGTTTTGCTTGCCTCTTCCTGGCGGGGAGAGGTGTTGCGCGCGATCATTCCGACAGACGTTGCGACAGCAGCCGTCCCCACTGAACCGGTCATCATAGCTCCGCACGCTGGCGCGCATTGCCGCCCCATGGCGGACTCGCGCGTCAGGCGGTCACGCACAGTGCGGTCCGGCACTTCGTAAGTGACCCACAGCGCTCTCAACCTCTGCGCGATTTAGACTTTGACTTATTATAAACTACTGAAAATAAAGGCGTTTTTATTGACTTGGCGGCTGATGCCGCGGCACGTCGCTCCGGTATTTATTCCTGTCAAACCGGAAGCTGTTGAGAAATGTCTTCGAGAGCCACCTGCCGCCCTGTTGCTATTCTTGCCGCTACCGTCAAATCACATCCGAAGTTCTCCAGACCGACGGCTTTCGCGGCCTCTCTGGTCTCCATCGCCTTGTTCGGCGACGGCTTCCTTCACCGCACCAGCGCGCAAAGCGCTGCGCCGGAGACGGCGACAGCCTTGCCGGCGGTGACCGTCACCGCCGACGTGCCGAGGCAGCGTGCACGCCCGCGTTTGAACCCAAGTCGAAGGGCGGGCCGTCAAAGCGCGCCCGCGAATGAGCGGGCCAGGATGCAGGCGGAAGCGAAGCCCGCTGCCGCAAGGCCCGGCGCACTCCCGCCCTCCTACCCAGGTGGGCAGGTCGCCCGCGGAGGCCAGGTCGGCTTGCTGGGCAACAGGGATTTCATGGACACGCCGTTCAACATCACCAGTTACACGGCGAAGAAAATCGAAGATCAACAGGCCAGCACGATAGCCGACGTTGTCAGCAACGACCCTTCGGTCCGTTTCACCGGCCAGACCGGCGGCATTCTCGACTCCTTCTTCATCCGCGGCTTTCCGATCGGCGAGGGGAATGTCGGAGAAATTGCCTTCAACGGTGTCTACGGTGTTGCACCGAACTACCGTGTCTTCACCGACTACGTCGAACGGATCGAGATCATCAAGGGCCCGACCGCGCTGCTTTACGGGATGGCCCCGAACAGCAGCGTCGGGGGCACCATCAATATCGTCCCGAAGCGTGCCTCTGATGTCGATCTCACACGGGTTACCACCGACTATGCGACGAACAGCCAGTTCGGCACGCATCTCGACGTCAGCCGACGGTTCGGCGAGAACCGCGAATTCGGAATTCGCGTCAATGGCAGCTATCACAATGGTGATACGCCGCTGGACAACCAGAACCGGGAGGCGCATGTCGGCGCCGCCGCATTCGATTATCGCGGTGAGAAATTCAGAGCATCGCTCGACTTCATCGATCAGGAAGAAAAGTTCGACGCGCCCACGAGACCGTTTCTGGTCGCAACAGGCGTAGCTGTCCCGACCGCGCCGGTCGGGAGGCGCAATGTCACGCAGGCCTGGGAATGGGCCAAGGTTCATGACAACTCGCTGCTGGCGCGCGCCGAATACGATGTGACGGATTCCGTGACGGTGTTCGCCGACGGCGGTGGGGGCAGGACCCAGGTCGATCGCTTGTTCGGCACGCCGACGATCCTGAACGCGGCCGGCAACACCACGTCGACACCGGGACGCTTCAAATTCGATATCGACAGGAATGTCGCCGACGCCGGTGTGCGCGCCCGGTTTGAAACCGGCGCGATCAGTCACGCCGTGAGTTTCCAGGGCAGCTACTACACGGATCAGATCTCACGCGGCTCTGTGTCCGGGACGCCGGTTCTGTCCAACATCTATGCGCCGATCACCCGTCCTGAGCAGCTCGTTGCTGCTCCCGCGACTGTTCCGAAGCTTTCGGATACCGAATTGACCGGCCTTGCGCTGGCTGACACTTTGTCGGTTTTTCAGGAGCGCCTTCAGCTGACCGTCGGCGTGCGCCAGCAGGGGGTGAAGTCCAACAACTTCAATACCACCACGGGAGCGGTCACGTCCTCCTATGACCAGACGGCGCTCACGCCGATGGTCGGCCTCGTCGTCAAGCCCTGGAGCAACGTTTCGCTCTACACCAACTACATCGAAGGGCTCAGCAAGGGCGACGTCGCACCGACGATCGCGAGCAATCAGGGGGAAGTTCTTGCGCCTTACTTCAGCAAGCAGCACGAGGCAGGCGTGAAGGTCGACTTCGGAATGCTGGCCACCACGATCAGCGTGTTCCAGATCACCAAGCCGTCGGGACAATTGGGTGTCGACAAGATCTTCCGGGCCGACGCCGAACAGCGCAATCGCGGCCTGGAGTTCACCGTATTCGGAGAGGTGCAGCCGGGCATACGTGTCCTTGGCGGCGTGACGTTGATCGATGCAGAGCTGACAAAGACAAGCACGCCAACCAATCTCGGCAAGACGCCGATCGGTGTGCCTCAGGTGCAGGCAAACCTGTCCGCCGAATGGGACACCCCGTTCGCACCCGGACTGACGCTGGTCGCAAACACCATCTATACGGGACACCAATATCTGGACGCGGCGAACACGCAGGTCGTTCCGGCCTGGACGAGGCTCGACCTGGGTGCCCGCTACAACACGCGGATCAACAACCGACCGGTGACGCTGCGGGCCCTGGTTCAGAACGTGTTCGATACCAATTACTGGGCCGGCGTGGCGAGCTTCTCCGCATTGTCGCAAGGTGTACCGCGAACCCTGCTATTGTCGATGTCGACGGATTTCTGAGGCGGGTCGGCTTTGACGCGCGCAATGGCGATGTTGCCGGCCCCGAACCTCACCGGACGTGCACGGCGCGGGCTTCTGTGGGCTCATCGCTGGCTCGGATTGCTCGGCGGCATCGTCGTGGTGCTGATCGGCCTCACGGGTAGCTTCATCGTCTTCTATCGGGAAATCGACGCCGCCCTGAACCCCGCGCTTTACACTCCCGCCGGTCGGGAACGAGAGGCTGCGCTGAGGGAGGTGATGCGCGCCGCCGCGGCAGCGGATCCCGCGCCGATTGCCACGATCCTCGCGCCGGATCGGACCTGGCCGGTCTGGGTCGTGATACACGCGCATGAAACTGCGAAAGGCCGCTACCCGAATCGCTGGACGACCATGGTCGATCCTTCGAACGGGAAGGTGCTCGGGCGGCGTGACTACGTCAACGCGTTCTCCCTCAAGGTTTATCGTCTGCACTACACGCTGCTGCTCTACGAGTGGTGGGGCAGAGAGCTGGTCGGCGTTGTCGGGTTCATGCTGCTCGGCCTGGCCATGTCGGGCCTCATCTTGTGGTGGCCGAGGCCGGGTCGATTCTGGCGATCGGTGTCGGTCCGGAAGGACGTTTCGCTGCTTCGATTTGTTTTCGACGTCCACGGCACGGCCGGCTTTTGGGCGCTGCTCGCGCTCACGGTGATCTCGATGACCGGCGTCGGGATCATTTTTCCCGACGTCGTGCGTCCCATCGTTGGCCTCGTGTCGCAACCGACAGCCGATCCCTCGCCGCGGATCGAAGCGCCGCCCCCCACGGGGACACCGCCGCTATCACCCGATGCGATCATGCGGAGCGCGCAAGCGGCCAAGCCGGGCATGGCGGTTGCCATGCTGAGCCCGCCCACCGAAACGCGCAACACGTGGCGGGTGCAGTTCCGGGCCGCGGGTGCTGATCCCGCGGTACGTGCCCGGGGGGCGATCTGGCTCGATCCATGGAGTGGCGCAGTGGTGCACGATCGCACTTCGGCCGCGATGTCGATGGGGGATCGCTATCTGGCCGAACAGCTCTGGATCCATAACGGCGCGACGTTCGGGCTGATCGGGCGCCTGTTCGTGTTCGCAACCGGCTTCGCACCTCTCGCCCTGTTCATCAGCGGCGCGATCATGTGGCTCAAGAAGCGTCCAGGGAGAATCAGAACCGGCTGGCGAGTCTAGCGCCGCACGATCGAGCCGGAGCGGCCGATCAGGCGGGCGAGGGCGCGGAAGCGGCTGCCGACGCGGTCGGCGACGAGGTCGACGAGCCGGTGCTCGAACACCAGCATCAGATTGCGGCCTTGGCTGCGGAAATGCGTGGCCGGCAGCACACCCGGACGTGCCGCCGAGATCAGATGGGCGACGCGGAACGCCGCGCCCAGCAGACGGGCGCGTTCGAGCTGGGCCGGTGTCAGCAGTTCCTGCATGGTCACCGGCGGCTGGTTTTCCTCGCTCAGGCCGGCATAGCGGTAGAACACGGACAGGCCGACGAAGGCGCGCTCGGTGTGGGTGATTGCGCCGAAATTGCCGTTGACGACCAGGCTCAGCGTCTGCTCGCCGCGATGGTCGGGATGCACGCGCCAGCCGATGTCGGAGAGCAGGCACGCGGTGTGGCGCAAGCGGCGGTCCTCTTCGGTCTCGCGCAGCTTCACCACGCGCGCGAGGCGGTCGGTCCAGGCGATCAGCTCGCGGGCGTGCTTTGCGGAACGCGACAGCAGCTGATTGAGCTCTTCCGCGGCGCAGATCAGCCCGTCCTTGTTGCGCTCGGATTCCGACAGCTTCTCGTGCAAGAGGCCCTCGCGCACGCCGAAGGTCGAGAACACGATGGACTTGGGTTTCGCCACGCGGATGATGTGCTCGAGCACCAGCGCCGCATAGGTGAGGAGCGGGCGCCTGGCATCCGCGACGATCTCGATGTCGGCCAGCATGTCGGCGGCCGCAAGCCGGCGGAGCCGACGCGAAAAGTCGAGCGCTTCAGCTGCGGAAATGGAGTAGCCGTGCATCACCTGGAGCGGATAGCCGCTCTGGATGATGTGGATGCGCGCGAGCGCGCGCCAGGTGCCGCCGACGGCGTAGAAGGTGCGGCCGCGGCCGGCGGTGAGCTGCGGCACCTCGTCGAGCTCCTCGCGCACGATGCGGTCGGCGCGCTTGAGCGATTTGTGCGCGAGGTCCTGGAGCGCGAGGCCGCCGAGCGGCAGCGTCACGCCGCTGCGCACGCTGTTCTTGCGCACGTCGATCAGCTCGAGCGAGCCGCCGCCGAGATCGCCGACAATGCCATCGGGATGATGGATGCCGGAGATCACGCCGAGCGCCGACAGCCGCGCCTCGCGCGGGCCCGACAGGATCTCGATCTTCACGGCGCAGATGCGCTCGGCTTTCGCGATGAAGTCGGGGCCGTTGGAGGCATCGCGGCAGGCTGCGGTCGCAATCGCAAACACGCGACCGACCTGCATGACGCGGCACAGGGCCCGGAACCGCTTCAGCGAGGTCAGCGCCTTGTCGACGGCATCGGGCGCAAGCAGGCCCGTGCTCTGCACCTCGCGCCCGAGGCCGCACAGCGTCTTCTCGTTGAAGATCGGAATGAGGCTCCGCGTCAGTCCCTCGTAGACGACGAGACGGACCGAGTTGGAACCGATATCGATGACCGCGACGCTCGAGCCGCGCTTACGCGGCCGCTTCACGTCCTCGATCCCGGATCAAGATTGATGACGTTCATTACGGCGCGTGAGACGGCGCGGCGAGGATTCCTTGAGCGACTTTCCACGGCCAGATAGACTCGGATTTGTCATGAAGTAGTTGTGGACGTTGAAAGGCTCCTCGCCCTTCGCGGTCTTCATACGCGTCGAGGACCCGTCCGGCAACAATTGCCAGCTCTGCTCATTGTCCTTCAGATTCGCGACCATGATCTGTTCGAGAACCTGCTGATGCACCGTGGGATTTTGCAGCGGACACAGCACCTCGACGCGGCGGTCGAGGTTGCGTGGCATCATGTCGGCCGAGGAGATATACACAGCCGCTTTCGCGCTCGGCAGGCCCTGGCCCATGCCGAAACAGTAGATTCGGCCGTGTTCGAGGAAGCGCCCGATGATCGACTTGACGCGGATGTTCTCCGACAGGCCTGGAATGCCGGGCCTGAGGCAGCAGATGCCGCGCACCACGAGCTCGACCTGGACGCCGGCTTGTGAGGCCTCGTAGAGCGCGTCGATGATGTCGGGGTCGACCAGCGCATTCATCTTCATCCAGACCGCGCCGGGGCGGCCATGCCGCGCATGCGCGGTCTCGCCTTGGATGTGCTCGATGATGCGCTTGCGCAACGTCAGCGGCGACACCGCCATCTTTTCCAGATCGCTCGGCGCGGCATAACCGGTGATGAAGTTGAACACGCGCGCCGCGTCGCGGCCGATGGTCGGATCCGAGGTGAAGTAGGAGAGGTCGGTGTAGATACGTGCGGTGACGGGGTGATAATTGCCGGTGCCGGTGTGGACGTAAGTGGTGAGGCCGCCGCCCTCGCGGCGCACCACCATCGAGAGCTTCGCGTGCGTCTTCAGTTCGAGGAAGCCGTAGACGACCTGCACGCCGGCGCGTTCGAGGTCGCGGGCCCAGCGGATGTTGGCCTCCTCGTCGAAGCGCGCCTTCAATTCGATCAGCGCGGTGACGGACTTGCCGGCTTCGGCGGCTTCCGCCAGCGTGCGCACGATCGGCGAATTGTTGGAGGTGCGGTAAAGCGTCTGCTTGATCGCGACGACATCGGGATCGCGGGCGGCCTGCTGCAGGAACTGCACCACCACGTCGAAGGATTCGTAGGGATGATGGACGACGAGGTCCTTCTGCCGGATCGCGGCAAAGATGTCGCCGCCATGCTCGCGCACGCGCTCGGGATGGCGCGGTACGTAAGGGGTGAATTCGAGATCGGGCCGGTCGAGGCGGGTGAGCTGCGAGAGCTCGTTCATGGCGAGCACGCCGTCGACCAGGAAGACCTCGTCGTCGGCGGCCGACAGCGCATGCTGCACGAAGCTGCGCAGCTCCTCCGGCATCTTGCCGTCGATCTCGAGCCGGATCACCGACCCGCGGCGGCGGCGCTTCAGAGCGGTCTCGAACAGGCGGACGAGGTCTTCGGCCTCTTCCTCGATTTCGAGCTCGGAGTCGCGGATGATGCGGAAGGCGCCCTGGCCGTGGAGATTGTAGCCGGGGAACAGGCGGTTGATGAACAGCCCGGTCGCCTGCTCGAGCGAGATCAGCCGCACGACCTTGCCCTCGGCCGGCAACCGGATGAAGCGGTCGATCTTGCCGGGCATACGAATCAGCGCGTTCATCTGCTTGCCGTCGGCGGCGCGCGTCAGCTGGAGCGCGATGGTGAAGCCGAGGCTCGGAATGAACGGGAAGGGGTGAGCCGGGTCGATCGCGAGCGGGGTCAACAGCGGAAACACGTTGTTGAGGAAGTAGTCCTCGATCCAGGTCCGTTCCGCCTTGGTGACGTCCTTGCCGTCGACCAGTGCGATGCCGACGTCGGCCAGCGTGCTGCGCAGGTCGCGCCAGATCGCCTGCTGGTCGGAGGCGAGCTGCGAGACGGTGCGGTTGATCAGCGCGAGCTGCTCGGACGGCGTCAGGCCATCGGGCGCGCGCTCGGCAATGCCTTCGCGCACCTGGGCCTTGATGCCGGCGACGCGAACCATGAAGAATTCGTCGAGGTTATTCGCTGAAATCGACAGGAATCGCACCCGCTCCAGCATGGGGTGGCTGGGATTGACCGCTTCCTCCAGGACGCGGCGGTTGAAATGCAGCCAGGAGAGCTCGCGATTGATGAAGCGCTCGGGACTTGAGGCAATCGCCGGCAGGCCCTCGGTCTCCGGGGCTTTTTCTTTAATTTCAACAGCTTGCGCAGAGTCCATCAGAAGTCGATCCATCCAGTTCGCCCCAATTTGCGACTTATGCGCAAAACCGGCGGGAGCATGTGTTAGTCCGATGACGTTTCGATGACATTGATGTTCCGCCGCTGCGCCGCGTCAAGCGGCCTTGGAGCCAGGGCGGAAGGGTCAGGCGTCCCGAAACAACTCGGCGGCCAGCGCCCGCGTGACGGGGCGACCGAGGCGCAGGGCCTCGCTGTCGAGCAGCTCAACGGCCTCCCGTGCGGCCGCCGAAGACCGCTCCAGGCGGGTGGCGAGGTAGCTGACCACGCTCTCATCCACGGCGAGCTGGCGGTCGGCGCAGAACTTGACGATCAGGCCGCGGAAGAGCTGGTCGTCGGGCGGCAGCAGCGAGATCACAGGCACCGCGCGCAGCCGCGAGCGCAGGTCGCGCAGCTCGATCTCGAGCGACGCCGGTACCTCGCGGCCGGTGAAGAGCAGGTAGGCCCCATCCTCGCGGGCGAGGTTCATCAGATGAAACAGGGCCCGCTCGTCGAGCTCTTTTGCCCTGAGATCCTCGACCACCAGCGCGCCGGTGGCGAGCGCGCCCGGGACGTTTTCGGCGGTCAGCCCATTGGCTGTGGTCGAGCGGGCGCCGGAAGCCTCGGCCCAGATCGCGGCGAGATGGCTCTTGCCGCTTCCTTCCGGGCCGGCCAGCCACATGATCCGGTTCGGCCATTCAGGCCAGGCATCGATGAGGGCAAGACCGGCTTCGTTGGCGGGGCCTTCGAGAAAATTGTCCCGGCTGAGGCTTTCCGCGTGCGGAAGCGAGAATGCCAATTGTCGGGGATGAACGCGGCCTGCCACGCTTGCTGTGCTCCGTGCCGGCGCGCCGGCTTCGTTTGAAGAGATTCGACTTCATCGAGCGGGAGTTGGCCTTTTAGGGGGCCGCATCCCGGTTCATTTGGCCTCGATTGTGCTACTTGGCTTCGATCGTACTCATGTGCCGCAGCCACTCGACGAGATAGAGCGACACGGAAGAGAGCGTGAAGACCGTGACGAGGCCCATCAGGATCATATCATAGGGCGCTGGTTTGAAGCCGAAGGCGAGGGAGGCTAGCACCAGCGCCGCATAGGCCACCTGGGCGGCGGTGTTAAGCTTCGACACCTTCGACGGCTTCATCTCGACCGGCTTGTCGAACAGCCAGGACACCATCACGGCGGCGACGATCATGATGTCGCGCGACACCACCAGGATCACGATCCAGCGCGGGATGTCCCCCCAGATGCCCAGCGCCAGATAGATCGAGACCAGCAGCGCCTTGTCCGCGAGCGGATCGAGCAGGGCGCCGAGCTCGCTGGTCATGTTGAAGCGCTTGGCGAGGAAGCCGTCGACCGCATCGCTCACGCCGGCAATGAGGAAGACGGCGAACGCAACCTCCATTTGGCTCGACACGATGGCCCAGACGATGATTGGGACCAGCATGATGCGGCCCAGGGTAATGATATTCGGAATACTCACGCGGCGCTTCCTGGCACCCGGCCTGACCTCGAATCCGGCCCGTTTGAAGGCTGAACCGGTTGATATCTACATAGTATAGGGCGGGGCGCCACGCTTGCCATTGCGCGTCCCCGGAATTCGACGTAACCAGCCGCAAACCCACTGGAAATCGGGCATGACCGACCGCAAAAACGGCCTCACTTACGCCGATTCAGGCGTCGATATCGACGCGGGCAACCGCCTGGTCGATCTGATCAAGCCGATGGTGCGCGCCACCGCGCGGCCCGGCGCCGACGCCGAGATCGGCGGATTCGGCGGCCTGTTCGACCTCAAGGCGGCCGGTTTCAAGGACCCCGTCCTGGTCGCCGCGACCGACGGCGTCGGCACCAAGGTCAAGATCGCGATCGAGACCGGCCTGCATGGCGGGATCGGCATCGACCTCGTCGCCATGAGCGTCAACGACCTCGTGGTGCAGGGCGCCGAGCCGTTGTTCTTCCTCGACTATTTCGCCTGCGGCAAGCTCGACCCGGAGGCGACCGCCTCGATCGTCGCCGGTGTCGCCGAAGGCTGCCGCGAATCCGGCTGCGCCCTGATCGGGGGCGAGACCGCCGAGATGCCCGGCCTCTACAAGGACGGCGACTACGACCTCGGCGGCTTTGCCGTCGGCGCCGCCGAGCGCGGTACCTTGTTGCCGCGCAAGGACATCGCCGCGGGCGATGCCGTGATCGGCCTTGCCTCTTCTGGCGTGCACTCCAACGGCTTCTCGCTGGTGCGCAAGATCGTCGAGCAGTCCGGCCTCAGCTTCGAGGCGCCGGCCCCGTTCGCGCCGGTCATGACGCTCGGCGGCGCGCTGCTGACGCCGACGCGGCTCTACGTCAAATCCTGCCTGCGTGCGATCCGCGAGACCGGCGCGGTGAAGGGGCTCGCCCACATCACCGGCGGCGGTTTCACCGACAACATTCCGCGCGTGCTGCCGAAAGATCTCGGCGTCGGTATCGATCTGGCGCGCCTGCCGGTGCTGCCGGTGTTCAAATGGCTGGCCGCCCAAGCCGGTATCGCCGAGCTCGAAATGCTGCGCACCTTCAACTGCGGCATCGGCATGATCGCGATCGTCGAGCCCGACAAGGTCGATCAGGTCGTGCAGGTCTTCAGCGATGCCGGTGAGACGGTGGCGCAGCTCGGTACCGTGATTCCGGCCGAGGGCGAGCACCGCGTCGTCTACAACGGCCACCTCGATCTGGCACAGTGATGACTGGCACAGTGATGACTGGCGCTGTGATGAAGCGCCGCGTCGCCATCCTGATCTCCGGCCGCGGCTCCAACATGTCCGCGCTGATCAGGGCCGCTGCTGCGGCGGAGTTTCCGGCGGAAATCTCGCTCGTCATCTCGAACAAGGCCGACGCTCTAGGGCTCGAACGCGCCAAGGCGAGCGGCGTGAACACGCTGGTGATCGAGAGCAAACCGTTCGGCAAGGACCGGGCCGGCTTCGAAAAGCTGCTGCAGGCCGCGCTCGACCAGCACGGCATCGAGCTGATCTGTCTCGGTGGCTTCATGCGCCTGTTCACGGCCGAGTTCACCAAGGCCTGGTACGGTCGGATGCTCAACATCCATCCCTCGCTGCTGCCGTCGTTCCCAGGGTTAGACCCGCACGGTCAGGCTTTGCGCGCCGGCGTCAAACTGTCTGGCGCGACAGTGCACTTTGTCATCCCTGAGACCGATGCCGGCCCGATCGTGATGCAGGGTGCGGTCCCCGTCAGCGACCACGACACGGGCGCTACGCTGTCGGAGCGCATTCTCGAGGTGGAGCACCGCATCTATCCCGAAGCGCTGCGGCTGCTTGCGACCGGCAAGGTCCGGATCGAGGGCGATGTGTGCAAGACGGCGGGTAGCGGGCCGTCGGAGAACTTCCTGGTTTCGCCGGTGGTGCGCTGAAGCGCCGTCGCACCGTGTTTCCTCTTCGCAAACAAAATCCCCCGGCAGAGCCGGGGGCATCGTCATGATCTCTCGCGCGAGAGCTTTGAGAGAAATCAGGAGACCTTGAGGTTCTCCGCGGATGCTTTGCCGCGGTTCTCCACGAGGTCGTATTCAACCACCTGGTTCTCATTAAGGGTCGAGAGTCCGGCACGCTCGACGGCCGAGATATGGACGAACACGTCCTTATCGCTGCCGTTCGGCTTGATGAACCCATAGCCCTTGGTCGGGTTGAACCATTTGACGGTGCCCTTTTGCGGCATCGCTCATCTCCTCCACTAGATACAAAAAAGACGCGGCCGCAGTTTCGCGTGCCACGCCACAAACGGGCTTCCGGTAGTCTGTTCGAGTCTCAATGTCGCGAAACGCACAGCCGAGCGGCCAATTCCGATTGTGTCCAATATTGCAACATGAAATTCGCGCGTTAGCAAGCGGCGCACGGCTTTCAAGATCGCGGCGGGTGTCGCTGTCTGCAATTTGCGACCTGTGGCAAGGGAACCACAATCGAGGCAATAGCCCCGCTCCAGCGCGCCAACCGGTTGACCCTGCGTGGCAGTTCGGCACAAATCGCCGCAAGCGCGCGCCGTTCGTGTTGCATTTTTGCGCTCCGCCACTTTGCTTCGGGATTAGTCGTCATGCGCTGCGCCTTGCAGCTCTCCGGGACACGGCAGACGGTTGGGCTGGGCCGTGTCCGCCGGATCGCGGCTGCGCTCGTCATGGCGCTTGGACTCGTCGTGATGATGTCTGCGACATCAGCCTTCGCGCAGAGTCCGACGCCCACGCCGACCCCGACACCCACGGCGTCACCGACCCCCATGCCGACCGCGACCAATTACGACCAGTCGGCCGGCAACAGTGCGCTCAATCTTGGCTCCAATTTCCTGGAGCGGCTCGGCAACCAGGCCTCTAGCGGCGTCAACCGTGCATCGCGCACCAATCCCGGTGGGGGCGGCGCCTCGGCGAGCACGGAGGATCCGCTCTACCGCACCTGGTTCGAAGGCTATGGCATCTCGGTCCGGACCGACGCGCAGGGCGACTTCGTCGGAGACAAGCGCAAGACCTTTGGCGGCGTCGCCGGTTTCGGCGCGCGGGTCGCGCCGGGCGTCAATCTCGGCTTCTCCGTCGACCAGAGCCATACCGACATCGACGTACCGCTGGCACTGCAATCGGCGACGCTCGACCTGACGCAAATCGGTTTCAACGGCTCGGTCGACAAGGGACCGTGGACCTGGGCGTTCGCGGTGGTGCACGGTTTCGGCAAGGTCCGTTCCAGCAGGGACACCGGCGTTGGTCTTGCGACCGCGGGTTATCGTGCCGCGATCGACGGTGGCCTGACCGAGATCAGCTACTACTGGACCAAGGACCAGATGCGCATCGTGCCCAAGGGCGCGCTCGAATATGTGCGCGCCACCAGCGCTGCGTTCCAGGAGGCCGGAGGGCTCGATCCAATGAACGTCGGCTCCACGGCACTCTCACGCGCGCGCGTGATGATCGGCGCGGAGATCGGGCGGTACTTCATCTACGACCAGAAAATCCTGGACCTGTCGGCCTACGGCAAGTTCGTCGACAATTTCTACCAGAACCTGGGAGCGGTGCAGGTCAGCCTGGGAACCCAGAGCATCGTCGTTCCCGGCATCGGGGAGAGCCGTTACGGCATGGATGCCGGCGCTTCGGCCTCGCTCAGCCTCACCAGCGTCGCGCGCCTCTACATCAACTATGACGGCAAGTTCCGCAACGAATTGACGTCACACCAAGGCACGGTCGGCTTCGAATACAGATGGTGAGGGCGAAGCGCGCCCTGCGTCTAAGTCGGCGTTGCCGCGACATAACCCGTTAGCCCAAAGCCCTCGCGCGCGGCCGTCATCATTGGCACCAGCGCATTCGGATGGATGAACTCGTCGCGGAAGCAGGGATAGGTCTTGGCATCGAAGATCTTCTTCAGCCAGTCGACCACGATCTTGTGGCGCTCGGAGTTGCGGAATTCCTTGTGATAGGTGAGCCAGAGATCGGCGTGGTGGCTGACACCGAGATCGACGGCAACGAGCGGTGCGCCGAGCGCGATCGACACGGTCGGCAGGAAGCCGATGCCGGCGCCGCGCTCCACCGCATAGAGCACGCCGACCGAGGAGTTGGTCTTGATCCCGACGATGCCTTCGAGCGACTTCAGTCCAAGCACGCGGGCGTAGGCGCCGTCGTCGACCTGCGGCGCGCTCTGCTTGATGATGCGATGGTTCTTCAACTCGGCGAGGGACGCCGGCACGCCGTAGAGGTTCTCGTATTCCCTGGAGACGAAGGGATAGATGTGCAGGCGGCCGAGCTTGGCGACGATCAGGTCGGGATTGGTCGGCGGCTCGAGCTGGATCGCGATGTCGGATTCAAGCCGGGCGACGTCGGCCTGCTCCATCGCGCAGCGCAGATCGACGGTGATCTTGCGATAGGTCTTCTGGAAATCGATCAGCCGCGGCAGGATCCAGAAATTGCCGGGGCCTTCCGTCACCGCGACGCGCACGGTGCCTGACGTGTCGTTCGACGATCGCGAGGCACGCCGGAAGACGTTGAAGGCATGACGCTCCATATGCGCGACGTCGGCGATCATCGCGGCGCCTTCATCGCTGAGCGTCAGTCCGCTCTGGTCGCGCAGGAACAGCTTGCAGTCGATGCTCTCTTCGAGCCGGTCGATCCTGCGCATCAGCGTGGTGGAGGTGAGGCCGAGTTCTTCGGCCGCGTTGCGGAAACTTTTATATTTTGCGCACGCTAAAAAGAGTTTCAAATCGTCCCAGGACGCGTCCAGGGCTTCTTCACGGTGCTGCATCAAAGCAGCACCCCGGTGCAATAACTGCTGCATACGCCAGATCCCCAACCGCTAAGGTCATCGTCATAGCGGGGCACTAAATCCTCGGACGATAGAGGGGTGACATGAGTATGGAAAGGGGCTCCTTTGCCGCAAGGCATGATTTCGATGCATTGCCGCTCAGTCCGGACGTCGATGTCCGATGTGCGCAATCTTCCGAAATTGCTGCGCTTTCCGACATGGCGCACCGGCTGGTGCCGGGTGTGCAGATCGGAACGGCAGAGCTTGCACGATATTTCACGTTCGATCCTCAGAGCATCCTGACGTTCAGTCGCAAGGGCAATCTGGTCGGCGGCATGGCCTTCTTGTTCCTCAACGACCGCGGACATGATGCGCTGCTGCTCGACGAGATCTGCCTGACCGCACCCGAGACACGCTATCTCGCTTCCGCGAAGGAAGACGTTGCAGCGATCTACATCTGGGCGATCGCGGCGACGGGCCGCGGTATCGCCGGTCTCGGCAAGGCCGCGGCTCATCTACGTCAGGTAAGGTTTCGCGGCGCGGATTGCTATGCGCAGCCGTCAACCGTGGCCGGACGCGACATCATGAAGGCGACGGGATTCGACCCCGTCCCGAGCTTCCAGCCCGATCTCTGGTGTTACGAGCGGCCCTGGCATCGGCAGCCGATGCGGATGCCGGGCGCGATCATCCAAACAAGGAGTTTTGCAGATGCACGGCACTAGGATTCCCCTCGCCAAGCCCGACTCCCGCGCCATCACCATTCGCCTCGCGCGCGATCCCAACGACCTCATGCTGGTCACCGCCATTCGCGCGGCGGTCTATCTCGCCGAGCAGGATTGTCCGTTCGACGAGGAGTTCGACGGCAACGACATGGTCGCAGCGCACTTCATCGGCTACGTCGGCAACGAGCCTGCGGGTTGCCTGCGGGTACGCTTCTTCGGGGATTTCGCCAAGGTGGAGCGGCTCGCGGTGCGTCATCAATATCGGCGCTCGCGCGTCTCGTTCAAGCTGGTGCAGGCGAGCGTCGACTATGTGAAGCGCAAGGGCTTTCGCAAGATCTACGGCCAGGCGCAGGACCGGCTGGTCGATTTCTGGGCTCATTTCGGCGCCAAGCCGCTCGGTCACAACCGCAAGATCACCTTCTCGGATTTCTCCTACACGGAGATGCTGCTGGAGATCGAGCCGGGGCCGGACGCCATCACGCTGGACAGCGATCCCTATGTGATCATTCGCCCCGAGGGCGATTGGGACCGGCCCGGCGTGCTCGACGCATCCGCGGGGCGGGCGGTGACCTCGCCGCTACGGGACCTCGCACTCGCCGATCACTGAAATTGGTGCAGCTCTGCGCAAGACAATGCTGGCTTCCATTACCGATGATCCGTCGATCCTGGTCTGTGCGGATCTCCAGGTCGAATATCTGACCCCCGGGCGTCGCCATGTCATCCTCGACGGCGAAGCCGCCACCGTGCGCTGCCTGGAGCTCCTGACACTGTGGCGCACCAATCTCTGGCCGGTGATGCATCTGAAGCGCATCGCCCAGGCGGCGTGGTTCAATCCGGCATCCAGGCTGACCGATTGGATCGCGGAGGCGAAGCCGCGACCCGGCGAAATGACTTTCGAGCACCCGCTGCCGTCGGCTTACAGCTCTTCGCGGTTCGTGGACTACATGTCCAATATCCGCAATGTGCGCTGCATTCTGGTCGGCTTTTCCCTGGACGAAACCATCCTGGCTACCGCCGTCGACGGGTTTCACCGCAGCCATCGCTACCAGATCGTCGCTGACGCCGTGGCCTGCCGGCAGCCGGGCACGGGCGATGCCGCCGTCTACAAACAGTCGGTGGTGAATGTGATCGGGAATTTTGCTACAGTCCATGCCAGCGCCGAACTGATCAGAACCAGCGGCGCCATCGCGGTCTAGGCGGCCGTGGTCGGCGGATGGATGGGGTGGGACATTGTCACGGGGGGACGAGCTCAAGGAGCTGGCAAGCGATTTGTCGCGTGCTGTGGAGACGGCGCGCAGCGTCGGCTTGCCCACGACGGTCTATCTGCTCTCGATGGCGCTGGTGGAGGTGAGGGAAGCCGCTCGCGCTGCCGACGAAGAGGATGACGACGGCGCGGCGTAGGGTTTCGGGCCTGCGGCGAAGGCGTTTCTCTCAGGATCGGCCGATGGCGCGCATCAGGATGTCGGATGCGTCATCAGCGCTGTCGCCCGCGTAGGCAACGAATTGATCGGGCCGCACCAGGATCAGCCGCGCCTCGTATTTCTCGCGGCCGCCTGATGCGGTGTCCCTGATCACCCTCAGCGGGATGGCAAGCCGCGCGGCGGCTTGCTCAAGAGCTGTAGCGGCGCCGCCGTCCGTCAGATCGATCAAGGTGAAGCCGTCGCCCAATTCCTCGAACACGTTCTTGCCTGACGACAGAGGTTGCGGCGTGAGGTGATGACCTGCGCGCGCCGGATAGGCGTGCGAGCCGATCGCGCTGCAGACAGCGCCGGCCGGACCAAAGACGATTGGTGACCCCTCGTAATTCGGCTCGAAGGCGTTGACCTCGGCGCGCGCGCCGGAGTGCCGCTCGTGCCAGGCGGCCTCGAAATCCGCCCGATCGCGCGCCGGATCGTGGCGGCGAAGAAAATCGCGGTCGCGGAAGATCGGCGTCTCGATGAAATCGCGCGCAGTGGACGCAAACACCGGACGCCGCTCGGCATCGTAGCTGTCGAGCAGACCGGCTGGCGCCCAGCCTTGCAGCGTCGCGGCGAGCTTCCACGCCAGATTTGCGGCGTCCTCGAAGCCGGTGTTGATGCCATAGCCGCCGTAGGGCGGATGGCTGTGCGCGGCATCTCCGGCGACGAAGACGCGGCCGGCGCGGTAGCTGTCCGCGACCGTGAAGCGAAGATCCCAGAATCCGATGTGCTCGAACTCGATGTCGAATTGTGCGCCGGCGGCATCGTGCAGCAAGCGTCGGAAATCGAAATTGTCGGCGGTGGTGTCCGCGGGAACGGGGGCATGGAAGAACCAGGTGCTGCCGAGATCGACCCGGCCGAAGAACTTCCAATAGCCCTCGAGGTCCGGATGCAACACGCTGTAGAACGACTTGCCTGGAAAGGCCTCGAGCAGTCGATGCAATTCGACGGAGCGAAACACCAGCAGCACCATCAGCCGGTCGTGGTCGGAGCGGGTCTGGGTGATGCCGGCGCGTTCGCGCACGATCGATCGGCTGCCATCGCAGCCGATCACGTAGTCGGCGCGAAGGCTCTGTATCATCCCGTCGCGATTTTCGATGTCGAGGCCCACGCCCTCGGCGTCAGGCCGGACATCCCGGCAGGTCCAGCCGTATCGCAGGTCAATGGAGGGAAGCTGTGCCGCCCGTTGCCGCAACACGGCTTCGGTCGCGTATTGCGGCAGGCGTTCGTTGTCGGTGAAATAGAAGGGGCGGACGAGTTCGCGCTGCAGCCAGTTGTAATTGTAGCCGCTGAGCAGCGTCCCGTAGCTGGTCATTCCGCCGATGCCATAGTCGGGAGGAATGGTGCGGGCCGCGCGCAGCGCTGCCTCCGCGCCCCAGAAATGGAAATGCTCCATCGTCCGCTGCGTGAGGTTCTGTCCCTTGGGGATCGGCTGCGGCTGTTCGTGGCGTTCCACGACGATGGTCCTGATGCCGCGCTGGCCAAGGCCGATCGCCAGACCCATCCCGACCGGTCCGCCGCCGACGATCACGACGGGCGCGTCGCTATCCGCTGAAGCCTGCCTCACATCGCTTCCCCACGATTGTCATCGCGCGAGGCGCGATCGCTCGTCCTCATGAGATGTCGCACGGATTTCGTCAAGTAAAATCTCAAATAGTGAGATTATCATGTCATTGCCTCGGAGATTTGCCGGGCCGCTTCGCTGACCTCCGCGCTGATGCGATCGATCAACTCGCCCTTGGCATGTGGTCCGGCGATCGTGATGCAGAGGCTTGCGATCGGGTAGCCCGCATCGAGGATCGGCGCGGCGATCCCGACCGCGCCCGGTGTCACTTCGCCAAAGGCAACGGCGACGCCGGCGCGCCGCACGCGTTTCAGCGCTGCCAGGATTTCGTCGGAAGTGTCGCCGACGCCGACGCTGCGCAGATCGGCGGCATAGCGCGTCACCAGCGGCATCACGCGTTGCTTGGGCAGAAAGGCCATGATCGAGCGCGCGATTGCGCCGCGTCCCATCGCCATCGGTCGGCCGCGCGGATAGCTGCTCACGGGATTCACGACGGAGGCGATTGAAGCCACGCACAGCATCTTTTCGCCATACCAGCGCACGACCAGGGCCGTACAGGGGTGCGCGGCCGACAGCCGCTCCAGATACGGGGTGGCTGCTGCGATCAGCGGATCGGAACGGCGGCTGAGATAGTCCATCTCCACCACGCGCGGGCCAAGCGCGAACCGGCCGCCGCGCGTCGGCATCACGAAGCCGCTGTCCTTCAAGCTCTTCAGATAGCGATACAGCGTCGGCCTCGTGTAGCCGAGCTCCTTCATGAGCTCTTCGGGCGACCATTGCGGCCGTGCCTCGGTGAAGAGATCGAGCACGGCAAGAACTCGATCCTGACTGTTTGCTTTGACCAAGTGAGATTCGATCCAGCTTCGCGTATCTGCCCTGTTACCCGCATTCACGCCGGCCGCAAAACGGCAAAATCCGAGTGGCTTGCCTTCGTTATAATCTCACTATAAGAGATTTTAGGAAGAATAATAGTGCATGAGCTGCCGGGGAGGGGTTGGGCATGGCCGTCACAGCTACGGATGAGATCGTGTCAGGCACGGTCGATGTTCCCGCCTATGTCGATCGTCAGCCGGTCGGCGCCTTCCAGATCCGGGTCCTGCTCGTCTGCGCCGCGGTGCTGTTCATCGACGGCTTCGACACCCAGGCCATCGGTTATGTCGCGCCTGCAGTCGCGCAGGAATGGAAGCTGGCACGCGGCAGCCTCGGTCCGGTGTTCAGCGCGGGGCTTCTGGGCCTCATGATCGGCGCCCTGATCTTCGGTCCGATGGCCGACAGGATCGGTCGCCGCCGCATCATCCTCGCAAGCACGCTGGTGTTCGGCATCGGGACGCTGCTCACCGTGTTCGCGGTGGATACGACCTGGCTGATCGCGTTGCGCGTTCTGACCGGTCTCGGTCTCGGCGGTGCAATGCCCAATGCGATTGCGCTGATCTCCGAGTTCAGCCCGCATCGCCGCCGCGCCACCATGGTCATGATCATGTTCGCAGGCTTTTCGATCGGTGCGGCCCTGGGCGGGCTGCTGGCGGCCGCCATGATCCCGGCTTTCGGCTGGCGCTCGGTGTTCCTCGTCGGCGGCCTCGTGCCGCTGCTGCTTCTGCCTTTCCTCTTCAAGGCGTTGCCGGAGTCGATCCGGTTCCTGGCGATGATGGGCGGCCGCGACCGCGAGGTGGCGAACCTCCTGCAAAAGATAGCCCCGGGGGTATCCTTCGCCGGCAATGCCAAATTCGTGGTCCAGGAGCCCAAATTGTCGGGATTGCGCGTCGCGCATTTGTTTGCAGAGGGCCGCGCATCGGTGACGGTTCTGCTCTGGGTCGTGTTCTTCATGAGCCTGCTCGACCTGTATTTGCTGTCGAACTGGCTGCCCACCGTGCTGAACGATCTCGGCGTGTCGGTTTCGGGGGCGGCCGCGATTGGTGCGATGCTCCAGGTCGGCGGTGTGGTCGGCACCTTCACGCTCGGCCAGTTCATCGACCGCTTCTCGTTTCGCGCGTTGTCGCTGACCTATCTCGCGGCGGCGGTCGCGGTGGCCGCCGTTGGCATGGCCAGCCATTCGATCGTCCTGGTCACGATCGCGATCTTCGCGTCGGGATTTTGCATCGTCGGGGGACAGATCGCCTCGAACGCGCTGACGGCGACCTTCTATCCGACGGCGATCAGATCGACCGGCGTGGGCTGGGCGCTGGGCATCGGCCGCATCGGCTCGATCGTGGGGCCTCTGATCGGCGGCGTCATGCTGGCCCGCGACATGGGACCGCAGCCGCTGTTTGGCGCTGCGGCCGTCCCGGCATTGATCGCCGCGGGGGCGGCCTTCGTGCTGGCACGGCGAGGCTAGCCGAGGCGATATCTCTTGTGCCGAAGTGCCAGCGCTGCTTTCCTGCAACGCTCGTGTGCGCTTGTTGCCAACGAAATGACGTTGCAAGTTGCGGCCTGCCGCAATAGCCAAGATGTCGACGTTTTCTTTGGACAAGCTCGTCGTTTGGACAGGTCTGCGTCATGACCTCCAATGACGCACCGTTGAGGAATCCCGCAATGTCCATGCTGCCCAATTCGCAAGAGGCCCGGGATGTGGCCTACCAGCTCCATTCCTATACCAATGCGCGCGCGCATCAGCAGGCCGGTCCGCTGGTGATCGAGCGCGGCGAGGGCCCTTACGTGTTCGACGCGTCGGGCAAGCGCTATTTCGAGGCCATGGCCGGCCTGTGGAGCGTCGGGCTCGGCTTCAACGAGAAGCGGCTGGTCGAGGCGGCGCACAAGCAAATGCTGGCGCTGCCGTTCTACCATACGTTCTCCGCCAAATCGCACGGGCCCTCGATCGACCTCGCGGAGAAGCTGGTAGCGCTCGCGCCGGTGCCGATGAGCAAGGTGTTCTTCACCAATTCCGGCTCGGAGGCGAACGACACCGTCCTCAAGCTGATCGCTTATCGCTCCAATTCGCTTGGCCAGCCGCAGCGCAAGAAGATCATCAGCCGGATGCGCGCCTATCACGGCGTCACCATTGCCTCGGCAAGCCTCACCGGCCTGCCGAACAACCACCGCTCGTTCGACCTGCCGCTGCCCAACATCCTGCACACGGGCTCGCCGCATTTCTACAAGGACGGCGCGCCCGGTGAGAGCGAGGAGGCGTTCGCGACGCGCCGGGCCGAGGAGCTCGACGCGCTGATCCAGAAGGAGGGCCCGGATACGATCGCGGCCTTCTTCGGCGAGCCGGTGATGGGCGCGGGCGGCGTCGTCGTGCCGCCGGCGACCTATTGGGAGAAGATCCAGGCAGTCCTGAAGAAATACGACATCCTGCTGGTCGCAGATGAGGTCATCTGCGGCTTCGGCCGCACCGGCAAGATGTTCGGCTGCGAGACCTACGGCATCAAGCCGGACGTGATGGTGGTCTCCAAGCAGATCACCTCGAGCTATTTCCCGCTGTCGGCGATCATCCTGAACGACCGCATGTTCGAGCCGATCGCGGACGAGAGCAACAAGATCGGCGTGCTCGGCCACGGTTTCACTGCGGGCGGCCATCCCGTCGGCTCGGCCATTGCGCTGGAGAATCTCAAGATCATCGAGGAGCGCGGCCTGGTCGCGCACTCCGCCGAGCTCGGCGGCTACATGCAGGGCAAGCTGCGCGAGCTCACCAGCGATCCGCTGGTCGGCGAGGTCCGCGGCGTCGGCATGATCGCGGCGATCGAGCTCGTGCTCGACAAGGGACGCAAGACCGCCGCCAGCACGCCCGGCGCCGTCGGCGGCATCGCCAGCCGCATGCTCCAGGAGCGCGGCGTGATCTCGCGCAACATGCTGGATGCCATCGCCATCTGCCCGCCGCTGATCGTCACCAAGGCCCAGATCGACGAGCTGGTCGCGGCGATCACGGGCGTGCTGAACGACATGAAGCCGGAAGTGGCGAAGCTGACGCCGGCGTAGGCTCTCTCCTCGTCATTGCGAGGAGCCCGCAACAAAATTGCGAAGCAATTTTGCGCTGGCGACGAAGCAATCCAGACCGTCTCCGCGGAAAGATTCTGGATTGCTTCGCTTCGCTCGCAATGACGGCGTTGATGCAGTGAGCCTCGATTTATCACCGTCACCCTGAGGTGCTCGCCTCTTCGGCGAGCCTCGAAGGGCGACGGCCGACTGGCCGCAGCGGGGGCCGCTCATCCTTCGAGGCTCACGCCTCGCGCCTCAGGATGACGGTTTAACCGGCTCCACCCGTTGGACCCCGATCACGCGGCCTTTCTCGATCGCGAGCGCCAGCTCGCCGCGCTTGAGCTTCAAGGCGGCGTCGCCGAACAGCTCGCGGCGCCAGCCGCGCAGGGCGGGGACGTCGGCCTCGTCGTCGGCTGCGATCTCTTCGAGATCGTCGACGGTGGCGATCACCTTGCTGGCGACCGCGTGGCGCTCCGCGGTCATGCGCAGCAGGACCTTCAACAGCTCGACGATGGCGGCGCCATTGTTGTTGTTGCGCGGCTTCTCCAGCTTCGGCAGCGTCGCAAAATCCCGCGCCAGCCCGCGCTCGACCGCGGCGACGATGTCCGCGCCCCATTTGGATTTCTCGAACCCCTTCGGCACCGAGCGCAGATGGGCGAGCTTCTCCAGCGTGTTCGGCGCGTGGGTCGCGATGTCGCTGATGGCTTCATCGCGCAGCACGCGGCCGCGCGGCACGTCGCGGCTCTGCGCTTCCTGCTCGCGCCAGGCCGCGACCTCCATCAGGACCGCGAGGTCCTTGGGCTTGCGGACCCGCGTCTTCAGCCGTTCCCAGGCGCGCTCGGGGTGGAAGTCGTAAGTGCGGGGCGAGGTCAAAACCTCCATCTCGATGGAGACCCACTCGCTGCGGCGCCGCTTCTTGAGGTCGGCATCGAGCGCGGCGAACACGTCGCGCAGGTGCGTGACGTCGGACACCGCGTAGTGCATCTGCTCTTTCGTCAGCGGCCGGCGCGACCAGTCGGTGAAGCGGTGGGTCTTGTCCGGGCGGTGGCCCGTGACCTTCTCGACCAGCGCGTCATAGGCGATGCTGTCGCCGTAGCCGAGCACCATGGCCGCGACCTGGGTGTCGAACACCGGGTGCGGGATGATGTTGGCTTGGTGCCAGATGATCTCGATGTCCTGGCGGGCGGCATGGAATACCTTCAGCACGCCCTCGTTGCCCATCAGGTCGAAGAACGGCTTGAGGTCGATGCCCTCGGCCAGGGTGTCGATGACGATCGCTTCCTCGGGGCTGGCCATCTGCACCACGCACAGCAGCGGGTAGTAGGTGGTTTCGCGCAGGAACTCGGTATCGACTGTAATAACGGGGTGCTTGGCCAGCCGGCTGCATGCAGCCGCGAGGTCAGCGGTGGTGGTAATCAAATCCATGAACGGCCCATGACACTTGGTATCAGCCGTTCTGCCGAAAGCGCTGTGATGTCAAGGGGCTCTAAGCGAATTCGAGCCTTGCATCGGGCCGGAATCGTCTCTTTCCGACGAAATTCCTATTCGTAACGGATCCGGTGCGAGGATTTGCGCGCGCAGGGCAGCGCCACCACGACCACGCACATGGCGACCAGCGCCAGCCCCAGGAACTCGAAAACCAACAGATCCACGGCGAAATCTCCAGAAACATTGATAGATTTGTCGGGGGTATGTTGAGGGTCTGTTAATGCTCGTGGTTACCGGCCGCCCGGCAAGCCGGATGGTGGACGGGGGGTTAACGGGGGCGGGCTCGACCATCACCCCATGAGCTTCGGCAAGGCGGCGGCGAGCGCGTCCACGGCGGCACGGACTTTGGGCGGAATCCGGGGCGAACGGGGCCACAGCGCGTGGCAGTCGTAGAGGAATTCGGGCTGGCCTTCGAGGAGGCCGACCAGCGCGCCGCTGTTGAGACGCTCGCGGACCAGCCAATAAGGCAGCCAGGCGAGACCCATGCCTTGCGAGGCGGCGTCCGCGATCGCCTCCATATCGTCGAGCCTCAGCCGGCCTGAAGGCATGATCTCGCGTGCCGGCTGGTCGGTCTGCGGAAACAGCCACGGCCGGACACGCCCAGAGCGGCGATAGATGATCGCCTGATGCAGGGCGAGATCGTCGAGCGATTTCGGTTTGCCGTTGGCGCGCAAATAGGACCGCGCGCCGCACACCACCATGCGCTGGCTTGCGATGCGCCGCGTGATCAGACCGGACTGGTCGTCGAGATCGCCGGTCCGGATCGCAAGATCGTAGCCGGCCTCGATGATGTCAGCGATCGGATCGCCAAAGGAGAGGTCGAGCTCGAGATGCGGATACTTTCGCGCGAGCTTCATCAACAGAGGGGCGATGCAGTGCCGTCCGAGCAGGGCAGGCATGGTCACGCGCAGCCTGCCGCGCGGCGCGGAGAGTTCATCGGCCACGACCGCGTCGGCGGCTTCGGCCTCGCTGAGTACCGCGCGGCAGCGCTCGTAATAGGCCTGGCCAGCCTCGGTCAGGCTCTGGCGCCGCGTGGTGCGGTTGAGGAGGCGGACGCCGAGACGTTCTTCGAGGAAGCGCACATGCTTGCCGACCATCGGCCCTGACATCTCGAGGGCGTCGGCCGCAGCCGCGAACGAGCCAAGATCGACGGCCCGGACGAACACGGCCATGCTGGTCAGGCGGTCCATGATTGAAAACTCCTGGTTTCGACTGTTCGCGTATTCGGGCCATTTATCCACTTCGGTGGGATCGGCATAGCTCCATTCAGTTCAATTGTTTTGGAGTGTATCCATGACCCGCGTCGTTCGCTTTCACCGGCATGGCGGTCCGGAAGTGCTGTGCATCGAGACCATTGACGTCCCACCGCCGGCGAAGGGCGAGGTGCAGATCCGGGTCAGGGCGCTCGGTCTCAACCGTGCGGAGGCCCTGTTGCGGACGGGCAGCTATATCGAGACCGCGACATTTCCGTCCGGCCTTGGCCTGGAGGCGGCGGGCATCATCGAGGCCGTCGGCGCAGGCGTGGCCGGCTTTGCACCGGGCGATGCGGTCAGCATCGTGCCGCCGCTGTCGATGGTGCGATGGCCGGCCTATGCCGAACTCGCGACGTTTCCAGCCGAGCTCGTCGTGAAGCATCCGCCCGAGCTTGGCTTCGAGGCGGCGGCTGCGGTGTGGATGCAGTATCTGACGGCCTACGGCGCGTTGGTCGACATCGCCGGACCTGGTCGAGGGGATGTCGTCGCCATCACGGCGGCGTCGAGCAGCGTCGGGCTTGCGGCCATCCAGATCGCGAACCGGATCGGCGCTGTCCCGGTCGCCCTGACGCGGACCTCGGCCAAGCGGCGCGCCTTGCGCGAGGCCGGGGCCGCCCACGTGATCGCCTCGGACGAGGAGGACATCGGGGCGCGGCTCGCGGAGATCGCCGGTGCAAACGGCGTCCGCGTGGTGTTTGACGCCGTCGGAGGTCCGGCATTCGAGCCGCTGACCGCGGCGATGTCACCGGGCGGTATCCTGATCGAGTATGGCGGGCTGAGCCCCGCGCCGACGCCGTTCCCGCTCTTCAACGTGTTGACCAAGAGCCTGGTCCTGCGCGGCTACCTCGTGCACGAGATCATCCGCGATCCCGTGCGCCTTGCGAAAGCAAAGGCGTTCATCCTCGACGGGTTGTCAGACGGCAGCTTGAAGCCGGTGATCGCCAGAACGTTCCCGTTCGAGGAGATCGTCGAGGCGCATCGCTTCCTGGAGTCGAACAATCAGTTCGGCAAGATCGTTGTGACGATCTAACCGCGCGCGGCGGGTGGGTCACGTCGCGGCGATCAGCCTCCCTCGAATATTCTCTTGCGGGCATTTTCGACGTGCGTGCGCATGGCGCGGCGGGCGCCGTCCTCGTCTTGTGCCTCGATGGCCTCGAACACGCGGCGATGCTCCTGCTGTCCCCTCAGAATGCGACCGCGCGGCTGAATGAGCGATAGGTTGCGGTTGAGATTGACGCCAATGGCGATCTGTTCCCTCAACGAGGTCAGCGTCTCGACAAAGAAGCGGTTGCCGCTCGCCTCCGCAATCGTGCGGTGGAAGAGGAGATCTTCCTCGACACCAAGGCCGCCCTCGCGCCCTTGGGCGACCATCGTATCCAGCCTGGTCAGCACCTGCTGAATGCGGCGCAGGCTTTGCCTGTCCCGATTACGGGCGGCGAGGGCCGCGGCATCGCCCTCGACGGCCATCCGGAACACGAAGCAGCGCTGGATGTCGGGGATGCTGCTGACAGGCGCGAAGTCGAAGGCATTGGCGGCCGGGCGCCGGGTCACGAACCAGCCCGCGCCCTGGCGTGATGCAATCAGCCCGTCGTCGCGCAATCGCGTCAGCGCCTCGCGAACGACGGGCCGCGACACGCCGAGGAGTTCGGCAAGGCCATGCTCGGGCGGTAGCCGGCAGTTCACGGGAAGGATGCCGATCGCGATCTGACCCAGCACGTGGTCGTAGATCCGGTCGCTCAATCGTCCAGTCGAGGACGACAGCGGCAACTCCACGGATTTCATCGCAGGCTTCTTCAAGTCCGGCTCCGCCCGGTTTTGCGTTCGGCTTCCAAACAAGTTTTTGACATTTCAGTCCGTGCACAAGGCGCTCGGCCGCCAGTTCAAAACAGCTACAGAACAGACCGCTTGACAACCAGCGAAGATTTCGTCGATGCTTGCCTTACAAATAAATAACAAGTTGCGCAAAAAATAAAGCGCGTGGGAGGCGAGAATGAAACCGAGGTCAGCAACCCCAATGGTCGCCGCCCTGTTGGGGGCGTGTCTTTGCAGCGGAGCCCTGGCCGCTCCGATCAGTCTTTCGATCATCGATACCGGCGGTGACCTGGCCTCGGTGCAGACCATCATCGAGAACTACAAGAAGGCGAATCCGGACAAGGTCAGCGAGATCAGAATCCAGCGCGCGCCCGCGCCGGAGCTTCCGGCCAAGATCAAGGCGCAGCAGGACGCCGGACGCCTCGATATCAATCTGGTGCTGACCGGGCAGGATGGCGGCGCGCTGCTGGCCCAGAACGGCCAGCTCATCGCCATCCCCGATTATCAGAAGAACTTTCCGCGCGACGGCCTCACCGATGCGGGCAAGGCGCTTTACGACGAGGGCAAGGGCGTCCTCATTCCGTCAGTCGGCAATGCCGGTGGACCGGTGCTGATCTACAATCCGGCGAAGGTGCCGAGCCCGCCGAAGACCGCGCAGGAATTGCTGACTTGGGTGAAGGCGAACCCGGGCAAATTCATGTATGCGCGTCCGGCGAACAGCGGGCCGGGCCGCGCGATCCTCCAGGGCTTTGCCTTCATTCTTGGGGACTCCAAGCCGCTCGACCCCGAAAAGGGCTGGGACAAGAGCTGGGATTTCCTGAAAGAGCTCGGCAAGTCCGTTGAATATTATCCGACCGGTACCGCGATCACGTTGAAGGAGTTCGCGCAGGGGCAGCGCTGGATGATCGCCGGGATCATGGAATGGGACATGAAGCCGCGCGCGCAGAGCGTGATCCCGCCGGACTCGAAGATCGCGATCTTGGAGAACACCACGTTCGTGGTGGACGGTCACTATTGGTGCATCCCGAAGGGCGTGCCGCAGGAACAGGTCGATGTCATCGTCGACCTCATGAAGTTCATGTGGAAGCCGGAGCAGCAGGCGCTCACCTGGAAGGCCTTCATCGGTCCAGTCGTGAAGGCCGCAGCCCTCGCATCGGCGCCCAAGGAAATTCAGGACGAGGTCAAGGAGCTCTGGCGTCCTGAATACGATCAGATCGGGACCAAATGGAAGGTATCGCCTCCACTGGGCGTGACCGAACTGAGCTACGCGATGGAACGGTGGGACCGTGAGGTCGGTGCCGATCAGGTCAAGAAATAACAATAACCGGGACCAAGACGCGAGGGCGCGCAGGCGCGGCCCTCGCGCGCGTATGCGGGGCGGGGAATGGCCGACTCTATCGATAAGCTGCAGATGTCGATCACCAAGCGTTATGGCGGCAAGGTGGTGCTCGACCACTTTCCGCTGGAGGTCGGCGGCCGCGAGTTCGTCACCTTCCTGGGGCCGAGCGGCTGCGGAAAGTCTACGGCGCTCGGCATCATCGCGGGCCTCGTGCCGCCGAGCGACGGCGAGATCCATCTCAACGGACGACGGATTGACGATGTCTCGCCCGAAAAGCGCGGGTTCGGCATGGTGTTCCAGAACTACGCGCTGTTTCCGCATCTGACTGTGTTCGGCAACGTCGCCTTCGGCCTCTCTCTCCAGAAGCGGCCGTCTGCGGAAATCGAGCAGCGCGTGCGGGACATGCTCGGTTTGGTGCGTCTTGCCGGTTATGAAGAACGCTACCCCGGTCAGCTCTCGGGCGGACAGCAGCAGCGTGTCGCCATCGCGCGCGCTCTTGTGCTGCACCCTCGGTTGATGCTGTTCGACGAGCCGTTGTCCAACCTCGATGCAAAGCTCCGCGTCGAGATGCGCGCCGAGATCAAGCAGCTGCACGCACAGCTCGGCCTGACCTCCATCTACGTCACCCACGACCAGGCCGAAGCTCTCTCGCTCTCCGACCGTATTGTGGTGCTGCGTGAAGGCGTGCTCATGCAGGTCGGTACGCCGCAGGAAATCCACGACCGTCCCAAGAACGTCTTCGTGGCGGATTTCATGGGCTTTCGAAATTTCCTCGATGTGACACTCGGCAAGGAAGCGGGCGGTATGATCGAAGCCGGTTTCAAGGGGCAAATCCTGCAGGCCAGGGCCAGGGATAGCTTCCGCCCGGGCGAGCACGCCGTTCTGGCTATCCGGCCGGAAGATGTGCGTCTCGGCAAGTCTGGTGATGGCGTCAACGTGCTGCGCGGCAAGGTCGAGCTGGTCGAATATCTCGGACGCGAGCAGGAGGCCGAGATCGCGCTCGATGGCGGCGCACGGCTCTGGGTCCGTTCGCACGAGAAGCTCGTTTTGAGCGAGATGCTGGATCTGACCTTGCCGGCGGACAAGTTCGTCCTGCTGCGTCGCGAGTGAGGGGACAGATCGTGGGCCGCATCCGCTCTGATTCTCGCAGCGAACTGGACCTCGTCGCGATCCTCTGCCTTGCGCCGTCGCTGCTCTACGTGCTCGCGATGTTCGTCTACCCGTTCCTCTACGGGATCTACATCAGCTTGCAGCCGAAGAAGCGCGACGCCGGGATATTCTCGAACTATGTCGCGTTCTTCAACGACGCCTACCAGTACAATACGATCAAGACGACCTTCATGTTGGCGTTGCCGACGACGGTCGCGGTCGTGTCGGTTGCGCTGTTCCTCGCATACGGCATGCGGCGTGGCATCTGGTTCGAGCGCACCATCACGACCATTCTCGTGCTTCCGATCTCGCTCGGTGTCGTCTTCCTGTCGGAAGGGATCCTCGGCTTCTACGGCCACAATGGCTGGCTCAACCAGTTGCTGCTTGCGGTCGGATTGATCCAGAACCCGCTCGAGCTGACGCATAATTCTATCGGCGTCACCTTCTCGCTGTTCATGCAGAACTTTCCGTTCTGCTTCCTGATGTTGCTCGGGTACATCTCCGGCATCGACCCGAGCCTGGAAAGCTCCGCACGCATGCTGGGCGCCGGGCCCTGGACCATCTTCCGGCGTGTCATGTTCCCGTTGATCGCACCGGGCCTGATCATTGCGTTTGCCCTCGTCTTCGTGATGAGCTTTGCCGTGTTTCCATCCGCGGTGATGGTTGGCCAGCCGGCCGGTTCGACGCGGACGATCTCGATCGCGGCCTACCAGCAGGCCTTCGAGCAATACGACATGTCCTACGCATCCGCGATCGCGGTCATCATGGGGCTCTGCCAGCTCGCGGCGCTGGTGGTCATCGTGCTGGTGCGCCGCCGCATGACGATTGCAACAACCATGGGCGTCGGCAAACGCTGAGGGGGCGCCAATGCGCGGGCGGATGTGGAAATTGGCGATCTACCTGTTCCTACTGGGGTTCATCCTGAACCTGCTCGGAATCGTGACGCATGTCGTGGTCAGCTCGTTCGCCAAACGCTGGTTCGGCAAGCCGTTGCCGCCGGCGTTCACGACGGATTGGTTTACCTACGCCTGGCGGGAGTTCGAGCTCTCCCACGTTCTCTTCATCACGCTGTTCATCGCGCTGGCCGTGGTCTTCATCGCGCTCGTGATCGGATTTCCGGCGGCCTACGTGCTGGCGCGGCGGAATTTCAACGCCAAGCCGGTCCTGCTGCTGCTCTACTTTTTGCCGCTGCTGATCCCGCAGATGACCTACGGCATTCCGCTTGCCACGACGCTTTATGGGTTTGGTGTCGGCGGGACGGTCATTGGCGTCATTCTCGCCGTGCTCGTCCCCATGGTTCCTCTTGCCGTCTTCATTCTGTTGCCGTTCTTCGAGCAGATCAGCTTGAACCTTGAATGGTCGGCGCAGATGCTCGGCGCGAGCCGGCTGCAGATATTCCGCCGCATCCTGTTGCCGCTGATGCTGCCCGGCATTTTGACGGCGGGCCTGCTGGTTCTCGTGAATACGATCTCGAACTTCGAGCTGGCGTTTCTGCTTGCGGGCGGGGGATCGCAGACCCTGGTCGTGGCGCTGTATTACAACGTCTTCGCTGGCGGTGTGCGGCCGGTCTATTCGATCGATGCGATGGCTGTCATCTACATGTGCACCGTCATGGCCGTGCTGCTGGTTGCATTGCGGTTCGTGCGTCCGACGCAGATGGTGTTCAGGCTCGACGGCCGACGCAACTGACGCAATCACGGCCCCTGAAATGATTTCGGCGCCCCACACCGTGGAGCGCCGAGCTTGTTTGGCTGATCGCCTTCCTTACGGCAGCTTCAGCGAGGTCTCTGCGTTGTACGGCTTCAGCGTCTCGTCGGCGGCCTTCTGGGCGGCGACGAGGGCCTCCTTCGGCTGCTTCTTGCCGTTGAGGACCAGCATGACCTCGTCCTCCAGCGTCTTGCGGACCGGCACGGTCTTGTAGGTCGCGAACCAGGGTTTTGCGACGTCGAGCTGCTCGACGGCGCTCTTGGCGTCCGGGTTCTTGTTGAGGAAGTCGACCATGTCAGGCGTCTTGTAGGCGGCCATGTTGGGCGCGAAGTAGCCGGTGGCGCGGCTCCACCAGGCGCTCTTCTCGGGCGAGGTCATCCACTTGATGAGGGTCCAAGCGGCCTTCTGCTTGTCGGCTTCGAGGCCGGCCGGAACGATCAGCGAGGCGCCGCCGATCGGCACAGCGTTGCGGACGTTGCGCGGGATGAACGCGACCTTGTAGTTGAACTTCGCGTTGTCGCGCACATAGGTCAGCGAGCCCGTGGACAGCATCATCATCGCGGCATTGCCGGAGATGAAGGAGGTGCTGACGGCAGGTCCGGGCGTGGCGCCGGGGGCGTGGACCTTGTGCTTGTAGACGAGGTCGTTCCACCAGGTCAGTGCGCCGAGCATCGAGGGCGTGTCGTAATAGACCTCGCCGCCGAACTCCTCGTTGTAGTAGCGCCCGCCATTGGTCATGGTGAGCGTTTCCATCATCCAGCCGCAATAGTCATAGGCGCAGGGGATCGCTATGCCCCATTGGGTCACCTTGTCGCCCTCGCGCTTGGTGAGCTTCTTGGCCCAGTCGGTGAGCTCGGCCCAGGTCTGCGGCGGCTTGCTCGGATCGAGGCCGGCTTCCTTGGCCTTGTCGGCGTTGATGTAGAGCAGCGGCGTCGAATTGTGGAAGGGCACGCCGTAGACCGAGCGGTTGATCACCGCGTTGCCTTGCAGCGCGGGGAAGAACTGGCCGAGGAACTGGTCCTTGGTGGTGCCGTCGGCGGCGATCAGGCTGTCGAGATTGGTGAGCTCGTTCTCGATCTGCATGTCGAGCAGGAAGTTCGCGGACATGATCACGGCTGACGGCGGCTTGCCTGCCTTGATGGCGGCGCGCGTCTTGATCAGCGTGTCGTCATAGGAGCCGGTGTAGACGGCGGTCGCCTTGATCGCCGGATGGGTCTCGTTGAACTCCTTGATCAAGGTGCCCATGTCGCGGGCGAGCTTGCCGTCGACGGGAACGGGGAAGAACAGGTCGATCTCGGTCGGACCTTCGGCCATTGCCGGGACGGCGAGGGCGCCTGCCATAGTGCCAGCCATGGCAAGGCCAAGCATGAGCCTGCGGGTAAACAGCATCGAAAAATCTCCTATTTGATGCCTGAGGTGACGAAAGAGCTGATGAAGCGTTTCTGGAAGATCAGGAAGGTGATGAGCAGCGGCGCGATCACCATCAGCGTGCCGGCGGCAATCGTGCCCCAGGCCTGCGTGCCTTCGGCGGTCGCGGTGAAGACGGACAGACCGACCGTGAGCGGCCGCTTGTCCGGCGAATTGATCACCATCAGCGGCCACAGGAAGTCGTTCCAGTGGCTGGTGACGGAGATGATGGCGAAGGCCGAGAAGCTCGGCATCGACAGCGGCACGTAGATGTGGCGGATGCGCTGGAGAAGGCTGGCGCCGTCGATCAGGGCGGCGTCTTCCAGCTCGGTCGGAATCGCTTCAAAAGCCTGCCGCATGAGGAAGGTGCCGAAGGCCGAGGCGAAGAACGGCATCATCACGCCGGCGAGCGTGTCGTAGAGCCCGAGCTGCGCCACCAGGCTCAAATTCGGCACGATCAGCAGCACCGGCACCAGCATCAGCTGCATCAGGAACAAGTAGAAGATCAGCGTCTTGCCGGCGAATTCGAGCCGCGCAAAGGCAAAGCCGGCCAGCGTGATCGTGACGAACTGCACCAGCAGGATGCCGGTGCAGATGATCGTGGTGTTGAGGGTGTAGCGCGGGAAATCGCCGATCTCCCAGGCATCCCTGACATTGTCGAGCGTGGGCTTGAGGCTCGGGATCAGCTCGGCCATCACGTTGATGCCGTCCGACGCCGGGCGCAGCGTCGCCACGCCCATCCACAGGAACGGGATCAGCCAAACGATCGCGAGCAGCACGGTCAGCAGAAAGCCGAGCTTTGGCGTGATCTCGCGGCGCGTGGCGAGCGGGGCGTCCCTAAGCAGCCAGTCGATCAGCGTCATGCTCCGCCCTCACGATTGGCCATCGTCCGGAAGGAGAGCGCGGTGAGGCCCATCAGCGCCGCAAGCGTCAGCAGCGTTGCCGCCGAGGCCTTGCCGATGTCGTAATGCTCGACCGCCTGCTGGTAGATGTAGAACAACACGAGATTGGTCGAGTTCGACGGTCCGCCCTTGGTCATGACGAAGACGTGGTCGACCTGCGTGACCGCGTTGAGCGTGGCGATGACGATGACGAACAGGAAGGTGGGCTTGAGCTCGGGGAGGATGATGTAGCGCAGCCGCATGAACGGGCCGGCGCCATCGAGATGCGCGGCTTCCATGACATCCTCGGGCACGGCCTGGAGGCCGGCGAGGAAGAACAGCATGTAGTAGCCGGCGTTCTTCCAGATGGTGATCACCATGATCGCATAGAGCGCGATGTCGGGGTCTCCCAGCCAGTTCGGCACCACCGGAAGCAGGCTGCCGATGTAATAGTCGAGCAGGCCGACATTGGGCAGGAAGATGAACAGGAACAGCGCGGAGGCCGCGACCATTGGGATCAGCACCGGAAGGAACAGCGCGGCGCGCAGCGCGCTGCTCACCGCATTGGTGCGCGACAGCGCTAGCGCGAACAGCAGTGCAAGTCCGATGCTCGGGATCGCTGTGCCGATGGCGTAGACGAGATTGTTGACGACCGCACCGGTGAAGGCGGGGTCGGCTAGCACCGCACTGACATTGTCGAGGCCGACGAAGCGGACCGGCGCCTTCGGCGTGGCGCGCTGGTAGAGCGCGTCGATGAGCACGCGCCCCATCGCGCCGTAGGTGAACAGCGCGAGGAAGACCAGCGATGGCAGAAGCAAAAGGTAGGCGGGCAGCGAGGCTTTGAATCGGCCAAGAAACCGCTTCAGGACGTGCAGACGCGGTGCCGCCGAAGTCGCGACCGGGAGAGCCGCGGGTTCAGCGAGGCTCATCTCATCGCGCCGGGAAATTGAGCGCATAGTCGCGGTCGTTCATTCCCGTCGGTGCGGCGAATGGAAAGCGCAGACTGGTGTCGAGGAAGTCGTGGCTGTGCACGACCAGGTTCTCGCCGTCGATCAGCACCACGCCATAGGCCGGCGGCTCATGGCTGGCGAGATGGTCGGTCGCGGCAGCGTCAAGCTCGAACCAGACCTGGTGGTTGGTGCCGCGGAGCGTCGAGAACGGGATCTTGCCGTAGCTGCCGAAGATCGGCCGGTGCACGTGGCCGAAGAAGAGATGGCGGATGCGTGCGCGATAGGGCGCGATCACCTCGGCGAATTCGGCGCTCTGCGCCAGTGCGATCTCGTCCATCGCGTGGACGCCGACCTGGAAGGGCGGATGATGCATGAAGACGACGAACGGCATGTCGGCGGGCGCGGCCGCCAGCGTGCTCGCGAGCCAGCCGAGGCGCTTGGCGCACATCTCGCCGGCGTGGCTGGTTTCGTCCAGCGTGTCGAGGAACACGAACAGGCCGTGCTCGGTGGTGCGGGTGCCCTGGACGAAGCCGTTCGGGTCGCGCGGCGCGGCCTTCAGGCCGTCGAGGCAGGCCACGCGCTTGTCGTGATTGCCGACCATGGCGACATAAGGGATTTTCAGCGCGGCCATCGCTTCGGCGAAATTGGCGTAGGATTCAGGCTCGCCCCAATGGGTGAGATCGCCGGTCACGACCGCGAAGGCGGCATCGGACTGGTGCTTGTTGATGTCGGCAACCGCCGCATCCAGCCGGGCGCGCGGATCGAGGCCATAGAGCTTCAGTCCGGGGTTCGCGAGATGCGTGTCGGTGATGTGGATGAATTTGAAGGGCATGGCGCGTCAGGACTGTTGGAGGATGGGCGCCTCCGGCAGGACGTCCCTGACAGGCCGTTAGAGCGCCAGTGTTTCAGTTTGATGACAGCGGTTCCTACGGCGCGTGGAAGGTGTGGACATACTTGGGACGACCGGGCGAGCGTACTCTGGGGCCGAATGACCTCTCACGATTGAGGCGCAAGATGCGGTCTACCTTGCCGCGAAGATGCGGTCGTGGTTTGCTCATACTGCTCACCGAATTTGCATCACGAGACCTCCGAATGTTGCCGCCGCGTGGCCTCCCCAAGCTGGGTTTGCTTGCCGTCTCCCTGCTGCTTGTCGTCCTCTCCGCCGTCCCCGATGCGGCGCGCGCCGAATTCAATTTCGCCCGTTACAAGGAGACCGATCTCGACGAGTTCCTGGCACGGCGGCGACCGGCCACCGGCCTCGACGTCTACCCGATGTCGCCGCTGAAGCTCGACGTCACGCTGGCCTCCAACGGCGAGCCGTGCGCAAGCGGCGCGCTCAAGCGATCGCTGATCATGAGCGGCATGCCCAAGACCGACGCCGACGCCTTGCAGGCGACCAACTGCATCGCGGTCCGCTCCGCCAAGGGGCGCGAGCTGAAGGTCTTCATCCAGGATGTGGTTTACGGCTTTCTCCCGAACGAGGTGCCGGTCGGGGACAAGCTGTCGATCTATGCGATCCATGCCTTCACGTCCCCCGAAGGGCCAGGACTGCTCGTCAATGAATTCCTGACCCCGCGCAGCTTTCCGCGCGCCGACAAGCCGGCAGACAAGACGATGACCTCCTGTGGATGCTGGACCCAGGACGAGCATCCCGGCGTCGATTTCACCTCCGACAAGGCAGGCGGCGCGGTGGCGGCGATGGCGGACGGCGTCGTCGTCAAGATCGAGACCAGCGAGCAGGCGCCGGCCGACCTGCCCGTGATCGGCGGTTGCGGCCGCTATGTCGTGCTCAAGCACACCTATCCCAATGGCGGCGTCGTCTACACGCGCTACGTCCAGCTCGGCCGCATTGTCGGGCCGAAGGGAGAGGCGCTTGCGGTGGGCGCGAGCGTCAAGGCAAAGGACACGATCGGCGAGATCGGCCCGAACAAAGTTCTGCATTTCGAGATCCGCCCCGTTGCGCCCGGCACGACGACGACGAACAAGGCCTGGGCCGAGCGGTACGCCAACGTGCCCGACATGGAGTGGTCCCGCTACGATCCCGTCGATCCGCAGAAGTTCGACGCGGCGTCGTTCGGTGGGGTCAGGAAGGCGACGAAGTAGGAAGGTGCGTAGGGTGGATTAGCCGAAGGCGTAATCCGCCACTGTGAACCAACTCCAGGTTGTGTTATCGATGGTCCATGTCCGACTACCGCCGCGCATTCATCCCCGGAGGGTGCTGGTTCTTCACCGTGAACCTGCTCGATCGGCGGAAAGCTCTTTTGACCCACCACATCGAAATCTTACGGGACGCGGTCGCCGCAACGCGACAGAGCCATCCTTTCGAGATCGACGCTTTCGTAGTTCTACCGGATCATCTCCACGCAATCTGGAAGCTGCCGCCGGACGATGCCAACTTTTCGGTCCGCTGGAGGCTGATCAAGACGCGATTTGCCAAAGCACTCCCAGCGAACGAGCGGCTGAGCGTTGTCCGTGCGGCGCGGAACGAACGCGGCATCTGGCAACGCCGGTTCTGGGAGCATCTGATCCGCGACGAGGCCGACTACGCCCGCCACGTCGAATATTGCTATTACAATCCCGTCAAGCACGGTCATGTCTCGAAGGTTTGCGATTGGCGGTACTCGTCATTTCACCGCGACGTGCGGACTGGCTTATTTCCCGAGGATTGGGGTGGTGACGCCAAGATCGCAGGCGAATTCGGTGAGCGGGCGTGACGATCGCGTTAGCTCGTAGGGTGGATTAGCGAAGCGTAATCCACCTCTGTACTCTCGTCTGGTTGAGAGAAGCGGTGGATTACGCCTTCGGCTAATCCACCCTACGCACCGAGCTACGTCCCGCAGAACGTCTGCAGCACTCGCTGGTCCGGCAGCGGCGGATCGGCGTAGGCGGCATCGTCCGGCTGCTCCTCGAACGGCTTGGCCAGCACCTTCACCAGCTCTTCGAACGGCGCGTAGTCGTCGTTGTTCACCGCGGCCTGGATCACGGCCTCGACGCGGTGGTTGCGCGGGATGAAGATCGGGTTGACGGCGTGCATGGCGGCCTGCCGCTCGGCTGCGGCCTGCGGCTCCAGCGCGGTGCGCTCGCGCCAGCGTCTGGCCCAGTCGTCGAGGGCTGAGGGGTCCATGAACTGCGCGCGGACGTCGGCAGCGGCGGCCTCGTCGACTGCGGCGTCACCGAGCTTGCGGAAGGTGAGGGTGAAGTCGGCCTGGTTCTTGGCCATGGCATCCAGCAGGTCCTGGATCAGCGCCTCGTCGCCGTCGCGTTCCGTGAACAGGCCGACCTTCTTGCGCAGGCCTGCTTGATAGGCGTTGCTGAAGGTCTCGGCGAAGGCGCCAAGAATGTCCTGGGCTTCGGCGACTGCCTTTTCCTGGTCGTCGGAGAACAGCGGCAGCAGGCATTCGGCGAGCCGGGTCAGATTCCACAGCGCGATGCGTGGCTGGTTGGCATAGGCGTAGCGGCCCATCTCGTCGATCGACGAAAACACCTGCGCGGGGTTGTAGGCGTCCATGAAGGCGCAGGGGCCGTAATCGATGGTCTCGCCGGAGATGGAGCTGTTGTCGGTGTTCATCACGCCGTGGATGAAGCCGACCAGCAGCCAGCGCGCGATGAGATCGGCCTGACGCGCGACGACGCCGGCGAGCAGGGCGTGATAGGGGCGCTCTGCCTGGAGCAGATCCGGATAGTGACGAGCGATGACGTGGTCGGCGAGCCGGCGGATCGCGCCGGTGTCGCGGCGGACGGCAAAGAACTGGAAGGTGCCGACACGGATGTGGCTCGCGGCGACGCGCGTCAGCACGGCGCCGGGCAGCGCGGTCTCGCGGATGACGTGCTCGCCGGTGACGACCGCGGCGAGCGAGCGCGTGGTCGGGATGCCGAGCGCAAACATGGCTTCGCTGACGATGTATTCACGCAGCACCGGACCCAACGCAGCACGGCCGTCGCCGCGGCGGGAGAACGGGGTGGGGCCCGAGCCCTTGAGCTGGATGTCGCGGCGGACGCCGTCTTGGTCGATGACCTCGCCGAGCAGGATCGCCCGGCCGTCGCCGAGCTGGGGCACGAATTGCCCGAACTGGTGGCCGGCATAGGCCATGGCGATTGGATCGGCGCCAGCGGGAACCGTTTTCCCGGCCAGGATTTCGGCACCCTCAGGGGTCTCCAGCAGATCCGGGTCGAGCCCGAGCTGGACCGCCAGCGGGCGGTTCAGCTTGATCAGCCGGGGGGCGGCCACAGGGGTCGGCGCGACCCGGGCAAAGAAGCTGTCCGGCAGTGCCGAATACGAGTTCTGGAAGGGGAAATGGACGGTCATGGATGTAAAGATAGGCGGGGAACGCCTGATGGCAAAGGCTTGAGGCCCAATCGGCCAAAAATGGGCGCTTCTGGCCCCAAAACAGCCCGTTCCCTTAGTTGCCGCCTCCGGCCTCGTCGGGTAAACCCTGCCGCAACTTCGGACCGGTCGTTTCAGGCCGTCCGATTCGACCCCTCCGACATTAATTTTGGGACGACCATGCATCGCTACCGGTCACATACATGCGGCGCGCTCCGCGAGAGCAACATCGGCGAAACAGTTCGCCTCTCGGGCTGGGTCCATCGCGTTCGCGACCATGGCGGCGTGCTGTTCATCGACCTGCGCGACCATTACGGCCTGACCCAGTGCGTGGTCGATCCGGACTCGCCGGCGTTCGCGCTGGCCGAAAAGCTCCGCTCGGAATTCGTGGTCAAGATGGACGGCAAGGTCCGCCGCCGCCCCGAGGGGACCGACAATGACGATCTGCCGACCGGCAAGATCGAGATCTATGTCAGCGAGATCGAGGTGCTCGGTCCGGCCGGCGACCTGCCGCTGCCGGTGTTCGGCGATCAGGAATATCCCGAAGACATCCGCCTGAAGTATCGCTTCCTCGATTTGCGCCGCGAGAAGCTGCACCAGAACATCATGACGCGCGTCGAAATTATCAAGTCGATGCGTCGGCGCATGGAGGGGCAGGGGTTCTTCGAGTTCAACACCCCGATCCTGACTGCGTCCTCGCCGGAAGGCGCGCGCGACTTCCTGGTGCCGTCGCGCATCCATCCCGGCAAGTTCTATGCGCTGCCGCAAGCGCCGCAGCAGTACAAGCAGCTGCTGATGATGTCGGGCTTCGACCGCTACTTCCAGATCGCGCCCTGCTTCCGCGACGAGGATCCGCGCGCCGACCGTCTGCCGGGTGAGTTCTACCAGCTCGACGTCGAGATGAGCTTTGTCACGCAGGAAGACGTCTTCGCGGCGATGGAGCCCGTGATCACCGGCGTGTTCGAGGAGTTCGCCAAGGGCAAGCCGGTGAGCAAGAACTGGCGCCGTATCCCGTTCGCCGAAGCGCTACGCAAATACGGCAGCGACAAGCCGGACCTGCGCAACCCGATCGAGATGCAGGACGTCTCCGAGCATTTCCGCGGCTCCGGCTTCAAGGTCTTTGCGCGCATGCTCGAAGACCCCAAGAACCAGGTCTGGGCGATCCCGGCGCCGGGCGGTGGCAGCCGCGCGTTCTGCGACCGCATGAACTCGTGGGCGCAGGGTGAAGGCCAACCCGGTCTCGGCTACATCATGTGGCGCGAGGGCGGCGAGGGCGCGGGTCCGCTCGCGAACAACATTGGGCCAGAGCGTACGGCTGCGATCCGCGCGCAGATCGGCGTCAAGGAAGGCGATGCCGCCTTCTTCGTCGCCGGCGACCCCGACAAGTTCTGGAAATTCTCAGGTCTTGCCCGCAACAAGGTCGGCGAGGAATTGAACCTCACCGACAAGGAGCGGTTCGAGCTCGCCTGGATCGTCGACTTCCCGATGTACGAGTACAACGAGGACGACAAGAAAGTCGACTTCTCGCACAACCCGTTCTCGATGCCGCAGGGCGGTCTCGACGCGTTGAAGGGCCAGGACCCGCTGACCATCAAGGCGTTCCAGTACGACATCACCTGCAACGGCTACGAGATCGCCTCGGGCGGCATCCGCAACCACGTGCCGGAAGCGATGGTGAAGGCGTTCGAGATCGCGGGTTACGGCGAGCAGGAAGTGGTCGACCGCTTCGGCGGCATGTACCGCGCCTTCCAATACGGCGCGCCGCCGCATGGCGGCATGGCCGCGGGCGTCGACCGCATCGTGATGCTTCTGTGCGGCACCAATAATCTGCGCGAGATCTCGCTTTTCCCGATGAACCAGCAGGCCATGGATCTGCTGATGGGCGCGCCGTCGGAGCCCAGCACCAAGCAGCTCCGCGAGCTGCATGTGCGGGTGAATCTGCCGCAGAAGTGATCTGAGCCGGTTTTCGGTCCCGTACCCCGGACGCAGCGCAGCGCGACTTCGGCGGTGCGCTGCGGAGCCGGGGCCCACGTCTCGGCGAGCAGCGGCGCTTCTGGGTCCCGGCTCTGCGCAGCAGCGTAAGAACGCTGCAGCGCGTCCGGAACACAAGACCACCGCCGTCGCCTACAGCCCCGTCGACGCCTCGATCCTGAACTGCGCCAGCGCGACGATCGGCTCGCTGTTCAGTGCGTCCATGAGCTGAAGCACCGGCACCTTGCCGAGCGGGGTCAGCTTGATCGTCAGCGTCTGACCTGAGGTCTCGACGAAGCCGGCGAGTGCATCGACCGCCGCTTTGGCATCGAGATTGGCGGCCGTGACCTTCTCGCCCTGCGCGCGGATCATCTCGGCGATGGTACTGCGGGCGGCGTCGCGGCTGACATTCTGCATGCGCGAGAACTGCGCCACGACGAGATCGACGACGCCGCTGTCGCGCAAGGAGAGCTCGATCGTACCGGTCTCGACCTGCGCCGCCTGGCCCATGGCCTGCGCCGGGTCGGTCGTGAACAGACCGCGCGGCACGTTGGTGAGCGCGAAGCGGGCCTGCGCCTTGGCGAGGTTGCCGAGATCAATGGTGGCGGGCGCAAGCGCAAACGCGCCCGAGGACTCCGTCCAGGCGGCGCCGAGATCGAGGTCGATCGCCAGCTTGTCCACGCCCGCCATGATCAGCGGCCGCTGCGCCGGATTGGAGGGATCAGTCGGCGTGACCATCTTCACGACCAGATTGGCCTTGCTCGGGATCGATCCGACCAGCTGGCCCCAGTTGAGGCTGATCGTGTCGATGGTGACGAGCTGCCGCGTGTTCTTGTAGGGCGAGACCACGCCCTTGATCTCGGCACCTTCGAGCACCCGGAACAGGCCCAGCATCTGGTCGGGCGAGGGCGCCTGCCCGGGATTGCTAAGGCCAGCGGCCCAGCGCATCAGGTTCGTAATGCTGAACGATTTGAGCGCGAAGCGCTCCATCTTGAACTGCCCTTGCGGCGACGGCGTATCGACGCCCTCGACGGCGAACTCGCCCTCGCGGTACCTGACCGCATTGATCTTGGCTGTTCCCTGCGGCGTCCCGATCGACGTCTTGCCCATCTCGGCCTTGCCGATGCGAACACCCTCGTAGACCCCGGCGAGTTTCTCCAAAAGGTCGCGCGCCTGCGCTGGCGTCTGGGGCGCCGATTGATCCTGCGGCAGCGCGGCGAGCACGTCGGCCAGCCGGAATTTCGACGGCTGCACGGCGATGTCCTCGATGGCGAAGCCGTCGATATCGACGCGCATCGCCTGTGCCGATTTGAGCGTGTACGGGCCTGCCGAGACTTGCCGGTAGACCCGGCGATAGTTGTCGTCGCCGCTCGTCTGCGGATCGAGCGCCGCGAGGATCGCGGTGGCATCGAAATCGTTGACGATGATGTTCGACAGCTCGCCTGTCAGCTTGTCCGGCTTGCCAGGCTGCTTCACCTCGACCGAGATGACGGCGCGGTCGGCCTTCATCGCATCGATCTTGCCGTGCTTGAGGTTCTGGATCGCCAGCCCGGTATAGGTGAACTCGCCGCTGCCGGCGGCAGCGTTGCTGGAATCGAAGCTCATCGTCAGTGTCGGGGCCGTAAGCGACGAGGCCGTGACGCCCGTGTACTGGCTGAGCGCATAGCGGTACATCTCGATCAGGGAGTTGTCCGCTGGCGCAGCCGCGGCGCGAACGGGACCGGCGTAGTCGCGCATCGTCAATTGCGGGATCTTGTAGGAGACTTTCAGTTTTGCCGGGGGAGCCTGGTCCAGTGCGACCTCAACACCGGTGATGTCGATGCTGTCGGCCGAAAACCTGATATCGTCGATCAGGCAAACGCCCGTCCCTTTGATGCCGGCGATCTTGATCTGCGTCTGCGGCAGGTTGCCGGGAGTGACCGCGATATCCTCGATCGTCAGCGTCCGGGTCGCGAGTTCGAACGTGATCTTGCCGTGGCTCGCCTTGCCGCCACTGGCGCGGATCTGCTCGAACGCCGCCTCGACCTCGGCGGTGGCCCGATGCTGGGCGTAGAGATTGAAGCCGAACCATCCGCCCGCGGCAAGCACGGCTGCCACGATCAGGCCGATCAGGATCCGCTTCATTCCCAGCTCCAGTTGCCCGTTTTGCACTGCGCAACCTGCCATATTCGGGAAATGCCGCGCGGTCTAGGGAAAGCTAGCGCTATCAGGTATTTGACCATGCGCCCTGTTGATGGGGCCGTAATCGGATGTTGCCACCGGGGCGCCCGCCGTGCTTCATCCCGTTTCCATGACCCGGAAATACCGTCCGCTTGGGCGACGGCTCCGGATGAGGCATTTTGAAGCCGGTAACGCGAGGCGAGACACCGCATGTCGTCTTATTCTGATGATCTCCACCAGGCGGCGCTGGCCTATCACCGTCTGCCGCGCCCCGGAAAGCTCGAGATCCAGGCGAGCAAGCCGCTCGCCAACCAGCGCGACCTCGCGCTTGCCTATTCTCCGGGCGTTGCCGCCGCCTGTACCGAGATCGCCAAGAACCCGGCGGAGGCCGCTACGCTCACCACCCGCGCCAATCTGGTCGCGGTGGTCTCCAACGGCACCGCGGTGCTTGGCCTCGGCAATATCGGCCCGCTGGCCTCCAAGCCGGTGATGGAGGGCAAGGCCGTCCTGTTCAAAAAATTCGCCGGCATCGACGTGTTCGACATCGAGATCGCCGCCGACACCATCGAGCGCGTGGTCGAGACCGTGGCGGCGCTCGAGCCGACCTTCGGCGGCATCAATCTCGAGGACATCCGCGGACCGGAATGCTTCGAGATCGAGGCGCAGCTGAAGGAGCGCATGAAGATCCCGGTCTTCCATGACGATCAGCACGGCACCGCCATCATCGTCGCCGCCGCCATCACCAATGGTCTCAGGCTGAACGGCAAGAAGCTGTCCGACGTCAAGATCGTGGCGTCGGGGGCGGGAGCCGCCGCGATCGCGACGCTTAACCTCCTGGTGTCGATGGGCGCGCAGCGCAAGAACATCTGGGTCTGCGACATCGACGGCCTCGTGCATGAGGGCCGCAACACCACGATGGACCGCTGGAAGGCGGTCTACGCACAGAAGACCGATAAGCGCACGCTGGGCGACGTCATCGGCGGCGCCGACATCTTCATCGGGCTGTCGGCACCGGGCGTGCTTAAGCCGGAGATGGCCAAGGCGATGGGCGACAAGCCCCTGATCATGGCGCTCGCCAATCCGACCCCGGAGATCATGCCGGAGGAGGCGCGCAAGGTGCGCCCCGACGCCATGATCTGCACCGGCCGCTCCGACTATCCGAACCAGGTCAACAACGTCCTCTGCTTCCCCTTCATCTTCCGCGGCGCGCTCGACGTCGGCGCCAGCGCCATCAACGAGGAGATGAAGCACGCCGCGGTCGAGGCCATTGCGCAGCTCGCGCGCGAGGCGCCGTCGGATGCGGTCGCGCAGGGCTTTGACACCGGCGAAACGCAGGGCTTCGGCCCCGGCTCGCTGATCCCGAGCCCCTTTGATCCCAGGTTGATTCTGCGCATCGCGCCCGCCGTCGCCAAGGCGGCGATGGAGTCGGGCGTCGCGACGCGCCCCATCACCAACTTTGACGAATACACCGCGCTGCTCGAGCGCTTCGCCTTCCGCTCCGGCCTCGTCATGAAGCCGATGTTCGCCAAGGCCAAGACCCAGCCGGTGCGCGTGATCTACGCCGAAGGCGAGGACGAGCGCGTGCTGCGCGCCACGCAAGTGGTGCTGGAGGAGAAGCTGGCGACGCCGATCCTGGTCGGGCGTCCGTCGGTCGTCGAGGCGCGCATCAAGCGCTTCGGCCTGTCGATCAAGGCAGGCAAGGATTTCGACCTCGTCAATCCCGAGGACGATCCGCGCTACCGCTCCTATGTCCAGTCCTATGTCGAGGTCGCCGGCCGCCGCGGCGTGACGCCGGATGCGGCGCGCACGGTGGTGCGCACCAACAACACGGTGATCGCCGCGCTCGCGGTCATGCGCGGGGAGGCGGATGCCATGCTTTGCGGCGTCGAAGGCCGCTACATGCACCACCTCCGCCATGTCCGCGAGATCATCGGCTTCTCCGCGGGGATCATCGACTATGCGGCACTGGCGCTGCTGATCACCAGCAAGGGCGCCTTCTTCATCGCCGACACGCAGGTTCGGCCCAATCCGAGCGCCGAGGAGCTCGCCGAGATCGCCTCGCTGGCGGCGGTCCACGTCCAGCGCTTCAACATCAAGCCGAAGATCGCCTTCGTCTCGCACTCGGATTTCGGCAGCTACGACACCGAGTCCTCGCGCAAGATGCGCCGGGCGACCCAGTTGTTGAAGGAGAAGCATCCGGAGATCGAGGCCGACGGCGAGATGCAGGGCGACACGGCACTTTCAGCTGCTGCGCGGAAAATGGTGCTGCCGCACTCCAAGCTCGAGGGCGAGGCCAACATCATGATCATGCCGAGCCTCGACACCGCCAACGTCGCCTATCAGATGATCAAGTCGCTGGCGGATGCGCTCCCTGTCGGCCCGATCCTGATCGGCCCGGCGCGCCCCGCCCATATCCTCACGCCCTCGGTGACCGCGCGCGGCATCCTCAACATGACGGCCGTTGCGGTCGTGGAAGCGCAGGAGCGCGCTGCACGGCAGCAGCCGACGTTGTTTACGTAAGATGCCGTCTTACCCTCTCCCCCTGTGTGGGAGAGGGTGGATTGCGGCGTTAGCGGCGAGACGGGGTGAGGGGTCTCTATCCACGAGTCCCACCGCTATTGAGCTCGCGGAGAGATACCCCTCATCCGGCGCCATAGCCGAAGCTTCGCTTCGGCGTTCTTAAGAACGGCGGCCGCAGGCCGCCTATGCCACCTTCTCCCGCAAGGGGAGAAGGTGCACCGCCCGCGTCGCCAACTTTGAATTGCTCGCAGTTCGCCATTTCCCCGTTTGTAAACCGGCGCACGACTCTTCATAATCGCCCGGTACTCTCGTCAAGACGCCTTTTTCAAAAAGCCTGAGCCAAGAGGCCGATCATGCCAGCGTTCGTGACTTTCGGGCGAATCCTGTTCGCCGTGCTGTTCATCTACACGGGCGCGACCAAGTTCTTTCCCCTCCAGGCGACGGCCGATTTCATCGCCACCAAGGTGGTGGTGCCTGAGGTCATCGAGTCCTACACCAAGCAGATCGAGACGGCGACCGCCATGACCACGCCGCAACTGCTGGCGATCGCGGGCGGCGGGCTCGAGATCATTGCAGGCCTGATGATTGCGCTGAACTTCGGCGCGCGCTTTTTCGCATTGCTCATGATCATCTACATCGCGGTCTCGACCGTCCTGTTCTCCGATTTCTGGAATCAGGCCGCGCCCGACAACGCCAGGATGGTGGTCGATGCGCTGAAGAATCTCTCGATCATCGGCGCGCTGTTCATGATCATGGGCTACGGCCGCGCTACGCGCTCGGCCGAGACGGCCTACGGGGACGTGTAAAGCGAGTTGATGGCTCGTTCGTTTGCGACGAGTGCATGAACCATCATTCACAGATTATGGTTTTGAGATCACAGCGGTTCCACAAAATCGTGGCCGTTCCGGATCGACCGGTCTCTCCACTTGTCGGAATCCGTCTGAGCCCAATAGTACCGACGGTTCCGATTGCACAGGCGCAATCGGCACTGGGTGATTGGGGGCGGACTTGGTTCAATCGAAGCGCAAGACGGCGGCACGCGCTGTTGTCGTTCTTGGGGGCGGCGCATGTCGCGGCGGTTTCTATAACCACGGCCTGTGCAGCAGACTTGCCCGTGAAGGCGCGGCCGCTAGCGGCGCCCGTGGCGAACTGGACCCAGTTTTACGTCGGCGGCGGACTGGGCTTCGACTTCGCGACGGGGCGGTCGAACCTGACGCCGGTCGGTGGTGGCCCGGATTTGTTCAGCCTCGACGGCTTGCAGGGCGCCGATCTCGGACTATCGGTTTTCGCCGGATTTGACGTCCAGGTTGCGCCGCGTTTCGTGGTCGGCGGTTTCGTCGATTATGACAGGTCGCGCCAGCGCACGACGGCCAGTGCGTCGAGCCCGTTCTTCGGCCAGAGCCTGAGTGCTGCGCTGCCGTCGCTGGATCAGGGTTGGACGATCGGCGGCCGTGCTGGATTTCTGGTGACGCCCGATATCCTGCTCTACGGCCTCGCCGGCTACAGCGAGATGCGCATCAACAATTGGAACTTGAACTACGTGATCCTCGGGGGAGGGCCTTCGTTCACGGTGCAGGAATCGGGGCTGACGTCGCACGGTTACACGGTCGGCGCCGGCGCGGAATATCGCCTCGCGAGCAACGTGTCACTGCGCGGCGAATACCGCTACGTCGCGCTTGGCCGCAACACGACGGTCGATCCGCTCGGCGCGGTCTGGACCACGGACCTGTCCGAGCATGTGGTCAGGATCGGCGCGGCCTATCGCTTCGGCCAGTTCGGCGGACCTGCGACCGCTTCAGTGGCGCCCGCGCCGAATCCGACATGGACGGGCGTTTACGTCGGCGCGGGTATCGGGGGCGACGTCATCACGCCCCATGTCGCAGGCTCGTTCGCCGGTGTGCTGGATTTCAATGCGTCCGGTTTGGGCGGCGCCGACGTCGGCGGCACTTTCACGATCGGCTACGATCGCCAGGTCGCGCCGAGATGGGTCCTTGGCGCATTCGGCTTGATCGATGCCGGAACCAATGGCGGCGCCAAGGTCAACGCATCGGGCGGAGGTGTTGCGATCTCGTCGGATCTGGCGGCGGTGAAGTGGGGTTGGAGCGTCGGCGGACGCGTCGGCTACCTCGTGGCGCCGGAGACGCTCGTCTACTTGCTCGGCGGCTACAGCGGAACGACGGCGCAGTCGATCTCGTACAATTTCCTCGGATTTCCCGGCAGCGCTCCGACGCGGGAATATCACGGCGCGACCTTCGGTGGCGGCTTCGAGCGCTTCTTCACCGACAGCATCTCCGCCCGCGCCGAATATCGCGTCACGCATCTCGGGGCGCGAGACGATCTGGCGTCCGATTTCATGACCAGCCTGAGCGCGGGCGGCACGGTGCACACGCTGCGCGGTGTGCTGGCCTATCACCTTCCGACGCCGTAGCGGGGGCGACCGCGCTCTTCGGGCTCGGTGTGTTCAATCCGCCGTGCCCGGGGGCGCGATCTCGCGCATCCACCGCGAAATTGTTGTGTTGCTTGCTCCATCGGTGCCGCGCTGCACGCCAAGCAATGCGGCCTCGCGCGCCGCGCGCGGCGTGATGCCATAGGCGGCCTTGAAAGAGCGCGTGAAATGCGCGTCGGTGCCGAGCTGCCAGCGCCGCGCGACCTCGCTGATTCTCAGGCTGCGCGCATCCGAATTGGCGAGGTCGAAGAATGCGCGGTGCAGCCGGCGGCTGCGGATGTAGTCGGCGATGCCGCCGACCGGTGCGAACAGCCGGTACAGCGAGGCCCGGGACAGTCCGAAATGGGCCGCGACCGAAATGGCCGACATATCCCGCTGGGCAAGGCCGACCTCGATATGTTGGCGGATTCGTATCAAGGACGGGCTCGCCAAGGCTGAATGGTCGGCGTCATCCTCGACCCGCTCGAGCTCGTTGCGCAGGCATGCTGCGAGGAGCGAGACCGTGCCCTCGACCACTGACTGGCATTCGTCGAGCGTCATGCACGGCGCAAATTCGAGCAGGGCGGTGAGATGTCCTGCGAGAAGCCTGGCGATCACACCGCTCTCCGGCAAGACGAGGCCGTGCAGGTCTTCGATCCGCAAGAGACGAGCACCGAACATCGGGCGCGGCACGACCAGCGTGACATTCTCGAATGCCGTCGCTTTGGTCGCCAGGGTCTGGGCAAGGTCGAACAGGCAGATGTCGCCGGCGCGCACGCGGATCGGCCGGGCGCCCGCGATACCGTCGAAGCTGCCCTTCACATAGAGCTGAAGGATGATGTGATCGACGCCGCTGCGTGCAATCGTCTCCGGCGTGCGGAGGAAGCGCTGGCCGCTGGCGCGGCTCAGCCCGATCAGCACCGGTCCCATGGCAAACGATCTGATGTCGGCGCGGAACGGACCCGGTTCGTCGGCGGCGAGCTCGTCAACGTCGAACAGGGTTGCGACCGCCTCGCGCCAGGCTGCGACGTTCGCGTGTGTCTCCATCTGATCGGCCGTGAAGCCGAATGCCGGCAGCAGGGAGGAGGCCGGGGCAGCATCGCCCATCGATCCAGCGGCTTCGTTCGGACCTGTCGTGGTGCGGTCGTCGGTCATAGTGGCGTGGTCGTATCTCGATCGTCGTAGATGGCCGGGGCAAGGGCGGCACCGTCCTGCCGGGCCATTGATGGCAGGCCTCTCCGAGCGCGCGCCCCGGGGGTATAGGGAGATATCCGGGGCAGGGAAAGGCGTTCGTTTGTATACGAATCCTGCCGGTATCGGTGGGGTGCGCAGGACCCGATCAGCGTCCCCGCCGGGCTCCCAGGCCGTCCGGCTTTTGCTCTTTTGTCTCAGTCTATTGATGCGGCGTTTCCAGACGGTCCGCTCGTATTGACGCTACGTCATGGACGCTCGAATAGCGCCCCAGGGAACGGGAGACCGGGCCCACGACGGCATGATGCCGAAGGCGGGGTTAAGGACTGGAATGGTGTTGCGTGTTGATCCCGGAGCGGTCGTCGGAGGCCGGTCCGCTGACGGGTGGGTGATTGCATCGGCACGGTCGTTGACCGCCTGGCTCGCCACTTCGGCCCTGGTGACGGCCGCGCTGGTCGCGACCGCATCCCCTGCCGAAGCGATCGATGCAACCTGGCTCAGCACGCCCGGCTCGGGCACCTACGCGGCGGGATCGAACTGGAGCGGCGGCAGCGTTCCTGACGGCACCGCGTCGTTCGGAGCGTCCACCATCACGAACCTGAGTATTCTGAGTACGCAATCGGTCGGCGGATGGACCTTCAACGCCGACGCAGGAAATTACGTCATTGACGGCGAGGTGTCGTTGCGCTTTCTCGGCGCCGGCATTGTCGTCAACGGCGGCAGCGTCGTGCTCGACATCAATGTCAGCGGTGTCAGGTTTGGAAACAACAGCACGGCCGGGACTGCAACGATCAACGTCAACGATTCCACGCTGTCCTTCACCCAGAGCGCCACCGCCGGCAGCGCCACGATCCGCAGCGATAGCGAGATCAGTTTCAAGAACACCAGCACCGCCGGCAATGCCGGTATCAGCAATACGCGCAGGGTCTATTTCGACGATGCGAGCACGGCGGGCAATGCCACGATCACCAACACCGGCAGGGGAACAATCTATTTCCACGGCGCGAGCAGCGGCGGCACGGCGCGCTTCATCAACAACGCCGAAATCGACGTGTCGGACCGCTTGTTTCCCTTCATCACGATGGGGTCGATCGTAGGCTCCGGCACCATCTATCTAGGTTCGACGAACCTCGAGATCGGTGGCAACAACCTTTCGACCGTCTATTCGGGCGTACTGCGCGACGGCGGCAGTGGCGAGGGCTCGGGCGGCTCGCTGACCAAGGTCGGCACGGGCACTCTCACCCTGACAGCCACGAGCACCTATACCGGCGGTACCGTTGTTGCCGGCGGCGTGCTCGACGTGGAGGGATCCCTCAACGGGACCTCGTCCGCGACGGTGCAATCCGGCGCCGTGCTGATGGGCGCGGGCAGCATCGTGTCGCCGACGGTATCGATCGATAGCGGCGGCACCCTTGCGCCCGGTAACGGCAGCGCCGGGACGATGCTGACGATCGCGGGCAGTCTCGCCTTCGCGTCCGGTGCGTTCTACCTGGTGCAGGTGAACCCATCGGTGGCCGCTTCCACGACAGCAACGGGGACAGCAGATCTCGGCGGTGCCACCGTGAAGGCTGTGTTCGCGCCGGGAAGCTACGTCTCCAAGACCTATACGATCCTTAGTGCGGCAGGCGGCGTCTCCGGGACGTTCGCATCCACCATCGTCAACACCGGCCTGCCGTCGAACGTCCACAGCTCGCTGAGCTACGACGCCAACAACGTCTATCTGAACCTTGCGCTGGATTTCGCGATCGCTCCAAACCTCAACATCAACCAGCGCAATGTGGGCAACGGGCTGACGAACGCGTTCAACCGGAACGGGGGGATCCCGGGCGTCTACGCCGCTCTGTCGGCCGGCGGGCTGACGCAGGCCTCCGGCGAACTCGCGACGCGCGTACAGCAGACGACGTTCGAGGCGATGGGGCAGTTCGTCGGTCTGCTCGCCGCGCCCGGTCTGCCGGACTGCGTCGCGACTGATTTGCGAGGCAAGCCGCGGCCGTGCCGTGCGCCCGCACGCTGGAACGTTTGGGCGTCCGGCTTCGGCGGGGCGCAGGACAGCGATGGACATGCCGGGCTCGGATCGCACGATGCGACGAGCCGCGTGTTTGGGACCGCCGTCGGGGCCGATTACCGGCTTTCGGCAAATACGCTAGCCGGCTTTGCGCTGGCCGGCGGCGGGACCAATTTCAGCGTGAATGGTCTCGGCAGCGGACGCTCCGATCTGTTCCAGGCCGGTGCCTACCTGCGGCACGTCGACGGTCCGGCCTATTTTTCCACGGCGCTCGCCTATGGCTGGCAGGACGTCACCACCGATCGCACCGTGGCGATTGCCGGTTCAGAGCGCCTGCGCGCCAAGTTCAACGCATACGCGTGGTCCGGCCGCGCCGAGGGCGGTTATCGTTTCGCTGCGCCGTGGATGAACGTGGGCGTCACGCCCTATGTGGCTGGGCAATTCGTCACCATCGCCTTGCCGTCCTATGCGGAGTCCGTGCTGTCAGGCAACGGCGCGTTTGCGCTGACGTATGATGCGAAGAGCGTGACTGATCCTCGCGCCGAGCTTGGCATCCGCACCGACAAGGTTTTCGGCGCGAGCGACGGTGTTCTCACGCTGCGCGGACGGCTCGCATGGGGACATGATTTCAATCCCAACCGCACCATTGCGGCGACCTTCAGGGCACTGCCTGACGCGAGCTTCGTCGTGAACGGCGCCGCGCAGGCCGCGGACTCCGCGCTTGTGACGGCGGCCATCGAAAGGAAATGGCTGAACGGCTGGTCGACCCTGGCAGCGTTCGAGGGCGAGTTCTCGAACGTCACGCGGTCCTATATGGGCAAGGGTGTCGTTCGTTATGCGTGGTAAATGTGTGAGATAGTTACCGGTAATAATATACCGGTACTGTGCATGGGGTTGTTTTCGAGTTTTTAGGTGGAGCCTCTCGCCGGCCGCCACGGCGTGACGGTGACATCATGCGCCGCGTCGAGCAGATACGGCGCCCCCGGCTTCATCCCGTGTGACGCCAGCACCTCATGCGGCGTCCGCTCCGGCACGCCGACAAAGCAGCCTTCGCCACCGGGCAGCCGCACATGCGGGGCTTCCGACAGCCAGAACGTGTCGTAGCGGTCCATGAACATGTCGAACACGACGGGGCCGCCGATGATTGCGACCGTGCCGGAGGCGACATCGGCGAAAGCGCAGGCCTCCTCGAAGCTCGCATGCTCGGGATTCCACAGCGTCGCGTTCGGCATCCCCGGGTCGACGGTGAGCGCCTTGATCTTGCGGGTGAGGATCAGCCGCTTCCGCTTCGGTGAATTCGGCTGCTGCTCGTGCGAGTGTCCGCCGTGCACGACGACCGCGGCTCGATCGAGCGCTTGCTCGAAAAAGCGCTTGTCGCCTTCGAACACCAACGTTGAGGGCATGATGTGCGACGGATCGGCAAGCATGCCGTCCGCCGATATGATGACGTAACCTTCAAACCGGAAAGACAATTGCGGTCTATTCCGAGACCGTCGTCACGACGGAATTGACCGGGCGCGTGCTCACCGTCGGTAGCTTGACGTCCTTGAGCAGCTCCTGGTCGTATTCGGGCAGCGTCGAGGCCGGGAACTTGGCGCGCATCGCCACCACCTTGTAGCCGCCGGCCTTCAGGCGCTTGAGCAGCTCGGGCAGGGCCTCCGCTGTGTGCTTCTGGAAGTCGTGCATCAGGATGATGCCCTTGCCCTTGGTGTCGAGCTTCTTCATGACGGTCTCGATCACCTTCTCGGGCTTCGAGGCCTTGAAGTCGAAGGAGTCGATGTCGCAGGAGAAGATCGCGACGTTGCGGTTGCCGAGATAGGTGACCATCTCCGGCGGGTGCTGGAGCGCCGGGAAGCGGAAGAACGGTGAGGGCGAGATGCCGCCGAGCGCCCACTTCACCGCCGAGAATCCCTTCTCGATCTCTTCCTTGCGCTGCGCTTCCGTGAGCTTCTTGTTGTTGAGGTTGGCGTGCGACCAGGTGTGGGCGCCGACGGTGTGGCCGGCCGCATAGACCTGCTTCAGGATCTCCGGCTCATAGGTCGCGTGCTTGCCGATCGAGAAAAAGATGCCGGTGGTGCATTCGTCGGCGAGAGCCTTCAACACGGCCGGCGTGTTCTTCGGCCAGGGGCCGTCGTCGAAGGTCAGCACGACCTCCTTGTCGCGCAGGAAGTCGAGCTCCTTGAAATGCTCGAAGCCGAAGCCCGGACCACCCGTGGTGTCGATCTCGACCGTGCGGGCAACCCCGAGCGCGCCGGGCGTGTTGCAGGCCGCGCGGGCGGGCTGGGGCGCCTGTTTCGGCGGGGGCGGGAAGGCCGCTTGCGTCGGCGCAGCGGCTGCCGCCGCGGGAGCGGGCGCCGGTGCCGCGGCGGGGGCTGCAGCAGGTGCCGCCTGGGTGGCGGCTGCGGGCTTTGCGGCCGGGGTCTGCGACCACGCTGCGCCTGCCATCGCAACCGACATCGCGCTTGCCAAAATCAGTCCTGCCGCCACACGCATGGTGTTGTCCTCGAGATTGATCCCGTTGTTCCGCCGCAGCTTTTCGCCTCTGGCAAAACCATCCTGCCCCTTGATAGTCCTAGCCTAGATGGTGGGCCCTCGTCATTGCAACGGCTGTTTGGCACCCCGCCACAATTGTGCCCAACCGGATGCGGGCTGCGGGTGTCAGCTGTCGGCCAGCGCCTTCGCAATCGCCGTCTTGACCCGTGTGTCCGTCGGATCGACCGCAGACGGATACACCTCGGCAATGTAGCCGTCGCGCCCGATCAGGTATTTGTGGAAGTTCCAGCGCGGAACGTCGCGGGGGCGCGCCTCGGCCGCCCATTTGTAGAACGGATGCGCCTTGGCGCCGAGCACCACGGCCTTGGCCGCGATCGGGAAGGTAACGCCGTATTGGTGGTGCGCGGTCTCCGTGATCTCGCTGGTGCCGCCGGGCTCCTGGCCGCCGAAATCGTTGGAGGGCACGCCGATCACAGTGAGCCCGCGCTCGCGAAACTCGCTCCAGAGCTCTTGGAGGCCCGCGTATTGCGGAGTGTAGCCGCAGAGCGAAGCGGTGTTGACCACCAGCAGCGGCTTGCCCGTGAACGCGGCAAGGCGGATGTCGTCGCCTGATAATGCAGGGAAGGAGAAGGCATAGGCCGAGATCCGGCTCATGCCGCCATCGGCACGGCTGCGTCCAGCAGACGCGGTCGTCGCGACAAGCGCGGCGAGCATGGTCCTGCGGTTCAGCATGGCAACGTCCCCCGACGTGATCCGGGACGCACCTTACTGCGTCGGCGCGACGCGCCTGGTCAACACCGCGTTATCGGACGCGGCAAGGCGCCACTTCGCTCGAAAGCGCTCTAGTACAGGCGGACGATGAAGTCGGTGCCTTCGCCGGTCTCGCCCTGGTTGATGCCCTGGTCGGAGATGATGATCGAGCCGCCCGACGTCAGCATCTCGTTGATCTTCGCCATGGTGTCCGCAGGGATCGAGATACGGTCGAGTGCCTCGGCCGGGCTGTCCGGCATGACCACGGGCTTGGCTGTAACGGGCTTGGCGGCGACGGGGATCACGGCGGCGCCACGCTGGCGGAGTGTCACGCGGCTGTCATCTTCGCGCGCGGCGGCGCGGGCGGAGACCGGCAGCGACACCACCGACCAACGCAGCGCGTTGGTGTCGGTCTTGTCCACCTCGGCGGTGAACACGTGCGTGCCGAGCGGCCGGTCGCTCGCAGCGATCGTGACGGGAACCTCGAACAGCGGCGCAAAGTTCTGCCGCACGTAAAGCTTGGAATCCTTGCGGCTGATGAACACCGCGATCTGGCCGGCCCGTTTGGGCGTCTCCGCCTTCGCGGCAGGCGCAGGATCGGCGACGCGGGTCTCGTCCTTCTTGGCGTCGGGCGAGGCGGTGAGCGCCGGTGCGGCAGCGGGCGCATCGGGTTTCTTCGCGGGCTCGGCGGCTTCAGCCTTGGGCGCTTCTGCAGCCTTGGGCGCTTCTGCGGCCTCAACGGGCTTTGCGTCGGTGCTTGCGGGCTTGGCTGCTTCTTCCGACTGCGGCTTGACCGGGGAAGATGCCTCGGCGCTCTTTTCAGACTTGGCCTCAACCTTGTCGGCTGGTGCGGCTGCTTCCGCGCGCGCCGGTGCATTGCCGGTGGTCGCATCCGACATCACGGTATGGCCGAGCGACAAACGCAGCTCGAGCGCGCTCTCCGCGCTGGCGGTCTTCGTCTCGACGGGTTTTGCTTCGCTGACTTTGGTTGCTGCGGCGCCCTTGTCGGCCTTGTCGCCGACATTGGTCTGCGGCTCCAGGCTGACGGCAGGCTGCGGCGGCACGCGCACCGAGGCGAGCAGGGGATGCGAGAAATTTTGCGGCGACATCTGGCCGGGCGAGACGATCACGCGCGCGCCCATCCTGGTCCAGTTCCACATCTTCACCGCGAACGCCATCGGCATGCGGATGCAACCGTGCGAGGCCGGATAGCCCGGCAGCACGCCGGCATGCATGGCGATGCCGGACCAGGTGATCCGCTGCATGTACGGCATCGGCGCGCCGCTATAGATGTTGGACTGGTGGAATTTGTGCTTCTGGATCACGCTGAACACGCCCATCGGCGTCGAGTGGCCCTTCATGCCTGTCGACACCGGGGATTCTGCGAACACGCCGTTGGTGTCGAAGACCGTCACCTTCTGCCGATCGATCGACACGACGATCACGAGCGGACCTTGCGGCTTGGTGCCGGCTTCCTTCTCGGCGACGACCGCCTTCTTGCCAGCCGTACTGCGCTTCTGGGGCTTCTGCCGGGGAATGTCGGGATAGCGCTCCTGCCGGGCGGCGTAGGACCCGTCGGAGTAGTCGTTCCAGTAGTAGAACGCCGCGTCCGCCTGGCTGGTCCAGCCAATCGCACCGGCCGCCGTCAAAATGGCGACCTGCCACAGCCGGACCGGCCTGGCAGAAAAACTGGCCCCGTTCACGCTATTCATTCCTCGAATCCACAATCCAACTCAGAAATTAGTCTCGCAGAGGGGATACGCGTTCACTAGCACGGCAGTTCTGCCGTCAGCGAATTTTGTCCATGACGTAGCAAAAAAGCCTCACGGAGCGGTAAACGGCGGCCGCGACGGCTGCCGGTCGTCTTCCTGACCGGCTGTCGCATGCCTACATTGCGGGGACTTGTTACCGGAGAACTTCATGTCATCTCGTTTCCCCGGTCTTTCCGGCATCCGCTTGAAAGGCCTCGCTTTATTCCTCCTGTTGCTGGCTGTCCCAGCGAGCTCTGCAATCGCCGCCGACGAGCCGGATCTGATCTTCCGCCGCTCGACGGTGTTCAAATGGATGAGCCCGAATGACAAGCTCGCGACCTACGGCCTCGACGACCCCGAGGTCGAGGGCGTGGCCTGTCATTTCACGGTGCCGGAGAAGGGCGGCTTCAAGGGCTGGCTCGGCCTTGCCGAGGAGGTCTCGGATATCTCGCTGGCCTGCCGCCAGGTCGGTCCGATCAAGTTCAAGAACAAGATGGAGCAGGGCGACGACATGTTCCGCCAGCGCCGCTCGCTGTTCTTCAAGAAGATGCAAATCGTGCGCGGCTGTGACGCCAAACGCAATGTGCTGGTCTACATGGTCTATTCGGACCGGCTGATCGAGGGCTCGCCGAAGAACTCGACCTCGACGGTGCCGGTCATGCCGTGGGGACCGGCTGACGCAAACGTCCAGAAGTGCGGCGAGTTCTTCACTCAGTGACGCGCTTGCGTTCACCCAGTGACGCGCTCGCGTTCACTCAGTGACAAGAGTGCGGCTGGCGCGCGGCTTTGCGAGATGCGAGCCGGTCAGCCGCACGAATGCTTGTGGCGCGGCCTCGTGGCCGCGGCCCGACTGCAGCGACATTGCCCCGATTGAAGCGACCCGGCTGGGTTGGTCGGCGCGGTCCGTCCGCAGGTCCGCGTCGCGCGGCGTTGCGCGATCTTGCGCCGTCATGATGGCATCCCTCAACTGAATGCGCCCGGTGGTTCCGGGCTTCTCGGTTTCGATGGCTTGGGTCGCAGTCGAATCGCGCCCGGTTCGACGGAACCCAGCCCCCGTTCGGGCTTCTCTTCAGCAGAAAAACGTAAAATGCATGTGAAGTGCGGAAGGCGCGCGTGTGACGGCGCGCAGTGTGGGCCTGCTTCCAAGCGCGAACAGAGCCTGCAAGACCACTTTCAGGCGCCGCGCGACCCCTCTGAAAAGACTGGGATTTTCCGCTGAATGTTTCGTCGCCTGGCGCATGACGAAACAATTCTCACAAAGACGAAACCATTTTCCGCTTTTGGCGCATCACGCGCGAAACGACGCATGGTTATCAGCTTCACAACGACGACGCACCGCCGGCCAAGGAATTGGGACACGAGATCATGCGCACGCTCAGCTTCATCCTTGCCTTCGCTTTCGTGCTCGCCGGCTCTTCGTTCGCGGGGGCGCCGGACGGCAATCTCCCGGGTGTCGGCACCTTCCAGTACAGCGGCTCGCCGGTCACCACCACGGCGCCGCAGCCGATCGTGGTCGCTGCGCGTTTCTGATCGACAGCCAAGAAAATCAAAAGAAAAATCACAAGAAAAACCAGCCGATAAAGGCCATCATGATTGTCCGATTCTGCGCCGCAGCGTTCGTTTCGCTTCTGACGATCAGCGCTGCCCACGCGCAGGTTCGCGCTCCTTCGAGGCTACCGGATCCCCGCAGCGAGTTCATGCGTCAGTGTGCGCCGCGGATGCTCGGGCGCTGGGAGCATCCCGAGGAGGTCTGCGGCTGCCTGCATGATCACGCCGTTGCTGCCGTCGAGGACCGCGATCTGCGCGAGGCGCTGTTGCGCGGCATCAGCGAGACCGGCGTGCCAACGATCGAGACTGATTGGGTGCCCGCGTCCAAGCAGGGCGAGATCGGCTCGACCTTCACCAAGATCGCCAAACCGACCTTGCAGTGCATGTTCGACCCGGCGAAGTCGTAACCATCACTTCGATTTCGGACCGTAGCGCGGCACGCAGGCGATGGTCCGCGCCACGCCCTTGTCGGTCATTCTCGCACCGCGCACTTCCTTGACCTGCCCGGCGGGGCAGGTTCCGTCATCCACTTGCACGCGCTGGCCGAGCTTGAGATCCGTGATGTCCTGTTCACGTCCGACGGTGACGGCATGCGCCGCCGTCGCGAGGGCGAGGGAGATCAGCAGCGAGAGGCAGGTCGCGCGGCGCAGCAGCATGATGTGAGGTCCCGGCATCGATGCCGCAATGTAGGGAGCGGCAGGCGATTCTCATAGCGAACGTTTCTCATAGTGAACGTTCGTCACGCCCGCCGGGCCGATTTGCTCCTCGCGCGCAAGGCGCCGCGCGACTCCCGCGCGAGCCGTTCGGCGGAGGCCACGAGTTGCGGAACCGCGTGGCCGGAAAATCCCAGCACGAACCCGGGCAGGGGACGCGCGCGCGAATAGGTGTCGGCCAGCAGCCAGCCTTCTGCGCCCGCGGCCTGCTTCGCCTGCGCCGCGACCGTAAGCTCGACCGACGGATCGAACCGGGCGACGAGGTGCAGCCCTTGCGACGGTACAGGCACCGACAGCGCGCCGTCGGATGCTGCTTCCAGGGTCTCAGCCAGCGCGTCGCGCGCCTCGCGATAGAGCTTTCGTACCCGCTTCAGGTTGGCGGCGAACGCGCCGGAATTGAGCATGTCGGCCACCGCGCCCTCCATCAGCGTGCCGGGAAAGCGGTCGAGCGCGGCGCGCGCGGCCGTGACGTCCGCGATCAGGCGCTCGGGCAGCGCGCAATAGCCGATGCGCAGGCCCGGAAACAGCGTCTTGGCGAACGTGCCCATGTAGATCACGCGCTGGAGATGATCGATGCCAGCAAGCGACATCAACGGCGCGCCGTCATAGCGGAACTCGCTGTCGTAATCGTCCTCCAGCACGAAGGCGCCGGCCTGCCTCGCCCAATCCAGCAGCTCCAGCCGTCGCGGCATCGACATCTGCACGCCCAGCGGAAACTGGTGCGACGGCGTCACATAGGCCGCGCGTGCGGACGATGCGGCGGTGCGGCCCTTGGCGACACGTATCCCGTGCTCGTCGACGGGAACGGGTACGGCGCGATAACCGCAATGCGAAATGGTTTTTCGCGCGGCGGGGTAGCCCGGGTCCTCGCACCAGACCTGGTCGTTGGGCTTCAGGATCGCGCTCAGCACGATGCGTAGCGCATGCAGCGTGCCCGAGGTCAGCATGATCTGATCCGGATCGCAGCGCAGGCCACGCGCCGACAGCAGATGATCGGCGATCGCGGCGCGCAGCTCGCGGCTGCCGCGCGGATCGCCATAGTGCAGATGCTCAGGTCCGAACGCGCGCATGCGCCGCCCGAGGAAGGCACGGAAGCGCTGCACCGCGCGCTCGTCGATATGAGTGCAGCCGAGCGAGAACGCGCCCTGCCGCGGTGCTTCGACCACGGCCTTCGGCTTCTTCGAATCGGCCGCAGGCGCCGGAATGCGCGCGGCGACGAAGGTGCCGGAGCCAACGGTCGCGTCGGCAAAGCCGTCGGCGATCAGCCGTTCATAGGCAGTGACGACGGCGTTGCGGCGGAAGCCGGTCTGCTTGGCCAGTGTCCGCGACGGCGGCAGCGGCTCACCGGGTTTGACCAGGCCGCCGACGATCATCTCGCACAGCGCCTGGTACAGCCGGTGCGCCGATGACGCGCCCGCGGTGATGTGCGGGCCGGTCAGGTCGAGGGGCAACTCCGCCTTGGCCGGCGAGGGGACTAAATTGGTCGGAATTTTTCGCATGGAATTGGCACTATCGCAGACCAAATCCGCGGCTACAACTCTCCTGGAATTGTTCCAAGCCCGACAGGAGCGGCCGTGAGCCAGACCGAAAGCCAGAATTCCTATCCGACGTCAGCGCGCAACCAGGTGAAGCGCCGTCACGACCGCGGGTTCTACGACCACGACACGGTTCACCGCATCCTGGATTCCTCGATGCTCTGCCACGTCTCCTATGTCATCGACGGCCAGCCCTATAGCACGCCGACTTTCTTCTGGCGCGAGGGAACGAAGCTGTACTGGCACGGCTCGAGCGCGAGCCGCATGCTGCGCAACCAGACCAGGGGCGAGCGCGTCTGCCTCACCGTTGCCCATCTCGACAGCCTCGTGCTTGCGCGTTGCGGCTTCAACCATTCCGCCGACTACCGCGCCGTGATGGCGTTCGGCACTGCCTATCTGGTCACCGATCCCGAGGAAAAGGAGCGGGCAGTGATCGCGATGGTCGATCGCTTCTTCCCGGACCGCACCGCGACCCTGCGTCAGAGCAACACGCAGGAGATCAAGGCGACCTCCTTCATCGCGATGGAGATCGAGGAAGCTTCGGCCAAAGTCCGCGCCAAGGGTGTGGCTGACGACGACGAGGACTACGAATTGCCGATCTATGCCGAGCGCATCCCCGTGCGCACCGTCTTGGGCGCGCCGGAGCCGTGCCCGCGCCTGCTGGATGGTGTAACCCGGCCTGCGACGCTGAATGGCTATTCGGAAGGCCGGCTGCTCGAAGATGCATTGCGGGATGCTTATTTTGTGGAGTACCCGAACGGCTGAAATCGGCTAGCTTGCGCGCACCATTGACCAACTGGATGCTTGGAGTTGCCTGATGAATGCCGAAACGCAGCAGAGGATTCTTGACGCCGTCGATGTCGGCTTCGAAGCCCAGCTTGCGACCACAAGCGATTTCGTTGCGATCCCTTCGACCCGCGGGGCCGAGGGGCCGTGCCAGGACATGATCGGCGACCTCCTGCGCGAACGCGGCTACGAGGTCGACGACTGGCACATCGATGTCGATGACCTCAAGGATCTGCGTGGTTTCGGTCCGATCGAGCACGATTTCTCCAAGGCGCGCACGGTGGTTGGCACCTACCGTCCGCAAACGAATGGCGGCAAATCGCTGATCCTCCAGGGGCACTGCGACGTTGTGCCCGCGGGGCCGCTGGAACTGTGGGACACGCCGCCATTCTCGCCCGTCATCAAGGACGGCAAGATGTTCGGCCGCGGCGCCTGCGACATGAAGTCGGGCACGATCGGCGCGCTCTACGCGCTGGACGCGATCAAGGCGGCGGGTTTCAAGCCGACGGCGCGGATCCACTTCCAGTCCGTGATCGAGGAGGAGAGCACCGGCGTCGGCGCGCTCTCGACATTGCAGCGCGGCTATCGTGCCGACGCCTGCTTCATCCCGGAGCCGACCGGCGGCAAGATGGTGCGCTCGCAGGTCGGCGTGATCTGGTTTCGCCTGCGCGTGAAGGGCCATCCGACCCACGTTGCCTTCGCCGGCTCCGGCGCCAACGCAATCATGGCGGCCTATCATTTGATCCAGGCGCTGCAAAAACTCGAGATCGAGTGGAACGAGCGCGCGAAAGCTGATCGGCACTTCAAGACGCTGAACCATCCCATCAACTTCAACCCCGGCATCATCAAGGGCGGCGACTGGGCCTCCAGCGTGCCGGCGTGGTGCGACGTCGATTGCCGTATCGCGGTCCTGCCGGGCTGGTCGATCGCCGATCACCAGAAGGAGATCATGGCCTGCGTTGCGGCTGCCGCGCGCAACCACCGCTTCCTTGCCAACAATCCGCCGGAGGTCGAATGGTCGGGCTTCCTGTCGGAGGGATATGAACTGACCGACGCCGCGGCGCCCGAGGCCGCGTTCGGCAAGGCCTTCAACACCGTCTATGGCGGCGAAATCCAAGACCTCGTCTTCACCGCGCTGACCGACACCCGCTTCTACGGTCTCAATCACGGTATCCCGAGCCTCTGCTTCGGCGCGAGCGGCGGCGAGATGCACGGCTTCAACGAATTCGTCGACCTGGAGTCGCTGAAGAGGTCGACCAAGGCGATGGCCCTGTTCATCGCGGATTGGTGCGGGGTGGAGAAGGCGTAGGTCTCTCCGCCGTCATTGCGAGGAGCCCTTGCGACGAAGCAATCCAGACCGTCGCTGCGGAAGCAGACTGGATTGCTTCGCTGCGCTCGCAATGACGGGCGGACGGTCCTGTAGGGTGGGCAAAGGCGCTCTTGCGCCGTGCCCACCATCTCTCTTCTACCCCGAACGAAGTGGTGGGCACGCTTCCGCCTTCGCTCTTCGAGCTACGGCGGACAAGTCGCTTGGCCCACCCTACGGCATCTCGGCCAGGACGGCCGCTGCCCGAAACACGGACGCGTCCAAATGCTTTAAGCTTAAAAGAAAGACTAGGACGCCGTCCTGACTGGTGGCAGACTGGCGCCCAGTTCGACTGGCCGAATACTTGGGTGTCTCGATGCGCGATTGGGATGATGCTTATGCCAATTCGGCCCATATTCCGGGCTCGGACAAGATGCCGGCCCAATGGGCGGAGCGGGCGGCGGCTTATCGCACCGGCCTGAAAGACTTCCGCGCGGACGTCTCCTACGGCCCGGGCGAGCGCCAGCGTCTCGACCTGATCCTGCCAGACGGCGACAGCAAGGGCCTCGTCGTCTTCGTGCACGGCGGCTACTGGATGCGCTTCGACAAGTCGACCTGGACCGATCTGGCCGAAGGCGCGCGGCATCACGGCTGGACGGTGGCGCTGCCGAGCTACACGCTGACGCCGGCCGCACGCATCTCCGACATCACCGCAGAGATCACCGCCGCGGTCGCCAAGGCGGCTTCGCTCGTCTCCGGCCCGATCCGGCTCGCCGGCCATTCCGCGGGCGGCCATCTCGTCACGCGCATGCTGTGCAACGACAGCCGGCTCGAGCCTGCCGTCTACAACCGCATCGCCGGCACGCTCTCGATCAGCGGGCTGCATGATCTGCGACCGCTGCTGAAGACGAAGATGAACGAGACGCTGCGCATGACCATGGAGGAGGCGACGCTTGAAAGCGCGGCGCTGCACCTGCCGCGGGGACATTCGCCGGTCACGGCCTGGGTCGGTGGCGGCGAACGGCCCGAATTCATGCGTCAGTCCGATCTGATCGCCAATGTCTGGACCGGCTTCGACGTGCCGACGCGCCTCGTCGTCGATCCCGGGCTCAACCATTTTACGGTGATCGACGGACTGAAGGATCCGTCGTCCCCGATCACCGCGCGCCTGATCGGCCTCGACTGACGCGGCGAGGATCGATCGATCGAAAGGGCCTGCCATGACGTCCAGCGATTACGATCCCACGAGCGAAGGTGCCGAGACCGATTTCGCCCGGCGTATGTCCTACGGCGACTATCTGGCGCTGGATGCGATCCTCGGCGCGCAGCATCCGCTCTCGGAAGCCCATGACGAGATGCTGTTCATCATCCAGCATCAGACCACGGAGCTGTGGATGCGGCTTGCCATCCACGAGCTCAGCGCCGCGCGCCGCGCCATCGCCAGGGACGAAGTGCAGCCCGCGATGAAGATGCTGGCGCGGATGTCGCGCATCTTCGAGCAGCTCAACGGCGCCTGGGACGTACTGCGCACCATGACTCCAAGTGAGTATACGCGTTTCCGCTCGCAGCTTGGCCAGTCCTCGGGCTTCCAGTCGCGTCAGTACCGGCTGATCGAATTTCTGGTCGGCAACCGCAACCACGCCATGCTCAAGCCGCACGCGCACGATGTGGAAACGACCAAACTGCTCGAAGGCGAGCTTGCCACGCCGAGCCTGTACGACGAGGTGCTGCGGCTCGCCGACCGCAGCGGGCTCAAGATGCCCGCGTCCGTGCTGGCGCGCGACGTTCGCGAGACCCACAGCTTCAACGAGGGCGTGCTCCAGGCCTGGCGGATCGTCTACGAAGCGCCGGAGACGCATTGGATGCTCTACGAGCTTGCCGAGAAGCTGGTCGACTTCGAGGACTACTTCCGGCGCTGGCGCTTCAACCACGTCACGACGGTCGAGCGCGTCATCGGCTTCAAGCGCGGCACCGGCGCCACCGGTGGCGTCAGCTATCTCAAGCGCATGCTGGAGGTCGAGCTGTTCCCCGAGCTCTGGCGCGTCCGTACGATTCTGTAGAGATCCCATGACCAAGCTCCGCGTCTATGACGACACCAGGGCCTTGTTCCATTTGCCTGAGGGCGTGATCTATCTCGACGGCAATTCGCTCGGCGCGCTGCCGCTGGGCGTCGCCGAGCGCGTCGGCAACGTCATCACGGCCGAGTGGGGCAACGAGCTGATCCGCGCCTGGAATAGTGCGGGCTGGTATACCCAGCCGCGCCATGTCGGCGATCGCATCGCGCGATTGGTCGGTGCGGAAGCCGGCTCCGTGATGGTCGGAGACACGCTGTCGCTCAAGGTCTACCAGGCACTCGCCGCCGCGCTCGACATGAACGCATCGCGCAAGGTGGTCCTGTCGGATACCGGCAATTTTCCCACTGATCTCTACATGGCCGAGGGCCTGATCGCGACGCTCGGCCGCGGCCATCAATTGCGCCTGGTGGCGCCGGAGGAGATCGAGGCCGCGTTGTCGGAGGAGATCGCGGTCCTCTACCTCACCGAGGTCGACTATCGCACCGGACGGCGCCATGACATGGCGACGCTGACCGCGAAGGCGCATGCGCTCGGCATCGTCACGGTCTGGGACCTCGCGCATTCGGCCGGCGCGCTGCCGGTCGATCTCGCTGGCTGCGGCGCCGATTTCGCCGCCGGCTGCACCTACAAATACATCAACGCCGGCCCCGGCGCGCCGGCCTTCCTCTACGTCGCGCCGCGCCACGCCGACGGCGTGCGCGCCGCGCTGTCGGGGTGGATGGGCCACGCCAAGCCGTTTGCGTTCGAGCTTGGCTACGCGGCGGCTGGCGGCGTCGAGCGCATGCGCGTCGGCACTCCGCCGGTGCTCGCAATGGCGGCGCTGGAGGCCTCGCTCGACATCTGGGACAGGGTCGACATTCGTGAGGTTCGTGCGCGCTCGCTGGCACTCGGCGATCTCCTGATCGCCGAGGTCGAACGCCGCTGCCCGGAGCTCAAGCTCGTCACCCCGCGCGCGCACGAGCGCCGCGGCTCACAAGTGTCCTTCGCCTTCGACGGCGGCTACGCTGCCATGCAGGCCCTGATCGCCCGTGGCCTCATCGGCGATTTCCGCGCGCCTGACATCATGAGGTTCGGGATTACACCGCTCTACATTGGGGAGAGCGAGATCATGCGAGCAGCCGAGATCATCGAGGAGGTGATTGCAGGCGAGATCTGGCGTCGGCCGGAATATCAGGTCGTCAACGCGGTGACCTGAAGAAGGTCTCGTGCCCCGGACGCGGCGCAGCGCCCCCGGCAATGCGAAGCATCGTCCGGTGCGGTGCGCTGCAGAGCCGGGGCCCACGCTGCACTGAACTCCGTATCGAGATGGGTCCCGGCTCTGCGCGGCAACGCTGACACGTTGCAGCGTGTCCGGGACACGAAAACTGCGATCAAGCTATTTGAGTCTACCCCACAACGCCGTCACGATCGCATCCAGCCCATCCGTCAGCGCCGCCGGCCCCGGCTGCAAGATGATCGGCGACTTGATCTCGACGATGCGATCATCCCGCACGGCGGGGATCTCGTTCCAGCAATCGCGCGCGCGGATGCGGGCAGGGACGACCTTCTTGCCGCACCAGGAGGCGAGGATCACTTCGGGCGCTGCCTCGCGGACCGCCTCCGCCGAGACGATGCGATCCTTTGCCGCCTGCCGATGTCGCAGCTCCGGAAACACATCCTCACCGCCGGCGATCTCGATCAACTCGGACACCCAGCCGATGCCGGAGATCAACGGATCGTCCCATTCCTCGAAATAGACCTTTGGCCGCGCCGAGGGGCGAGGTGTTGCCGCTATCTCTGTGAGGCGCCGTTCAAGCCCGTGAGCGAGTACCTCGGCGGGCTCAGCCGCGCCGACCAGCGCGCCGAGTGTGCGGATCATCGCCAGGATTCCGGCGATGTCGCGCTGATTGAAAACATGGACGTCCACGCCCGCGCGCACGAGATCGGCGACGATGCCGGCCTGGAGGTCGGAGAAGGCCAGCACCAGCTCCGGTTCCAGCGCCAGGATCTTCGGAATGTCCGCGGAGACGAAGGCCGACACCCGCGGCTTCTCCCGCCGTACCTGGGGCGGGCGGATGGCGTAGCCGGAGACGCCGACGATGCGGTCCTGCTCGCCGAGCAGGTACAGCGTTTCGACCGTCTCTTCGGTCAGGCAGACGATGCGGCGGGGCGGGAAGTGGCGCATGGGAAGAGCATATGCGCAAATGCCGTCGCCGATGTCAGCAGGGCCATTACCTCGGACGTCATTGCTTTGCCGCCCGAAGCAATTCACGCTGAAACAACAATGAATTGGGAGGAGATCCGATGACGCCGCTCGAGAAGCTTAAAGCGATGAAGATGCCGTTTGCCGAGCTCAAGGGCGTCGAATTCGTCGAGGCCGAGAAGGACCGCGTGGTGGCACGGATGACGGTCAGGCCCGACCTCTGCACGCTCCACCACACCATCCACGGCGGCGCGGTGATGGCGCTCGCCGATTCCGTCGGTGCCGCCGCGACCGTGATCAATCTCCCGGAGGATGCCAAGGGCACCACGACGCTCGAGAGCAAGACCAACTTCATCGGCGGGGCGAAGGAGGGAACCACGGTTATCGCCACGGCTACACCGGTCCATCGGGGACGGCGGACCCAGGTCTGGAGCACCCGGCTGGAGACCGAGGACGGCAAGCTGGTTGCCGTGGTGACCCAGACCCAGCTGGTCCTCGTATGACTACGGGGGCTTGATTTTGTTAACGAATTGGTCGCCTTCGATGCCTGAAACTTGGGCAGGTCCCCGTCTTGAAAAATATGCTGCGACGCACAATATTGGGGACCTAGGGATTCGAACGCCTCCTCGAGGGACACCAAGAGGAGTTTTGACGTGGTATTTGAAGACACGACCCGCACGACGCCCGTTCCGGGCTATGTGCGGACCTTGAGCCAGCAGGAAGAATTGCCGCTTCTGCGCGATCACCTCCTGCGGCTTGATTCCGCAAGCCGGCACGACCGTTTCAACGGCTTTCTCGACGACAGCTTCATCGAGCGTTACGCCGCCCGCTGCGCCGAGGACGGCACCGTGATTGTCGCCTACATCGTCGACGGCGTGGTCCGCGGCGCGGCCGAGCTGCATCCGCCGGAGGATGATTCGCTGCCCGAGGTCGCTTTCAGCGTGGAAGCCTCGGCACGGCGCCAGAATGTCGGCACCATCTTGTTCAGCCGGCTGATCGCGGAGGCGCGCTGGAAAGGCTACAAGCGCCTGCGCATCACGACTGGCGCCGAGAATCACGCCATGCGGGCGCTCGCCAGGAAGTTCGGGGCGAATCTGCAATTCCGTCATGGCGAATCGACCGGCACGATCGATCTCGCCAAGACGCCCGAGGCCGAGCTCGCTGAACTCGCGGCCTCGCCCTTCACGGCCGGCCGCGCTCTTCTCAGCTTCAACTCGACCTGCTGGAAGATCATCTCCAGCATGTACGGCAATCGCGCCGCCTAAATCCGAACGCGGACTGGAATCAAAAAAGCGGACCGGCAAAACCGGTCCGCTTTCGTATTGGGGATAGGGAACTGAGCGCTCAGGTACCGGTGCGCTTGTCGTTGCCGAAGCGGCGGACGACACGGCGTTCGACCACCACCGAGCGCTGCGCACCCTGTTCGCCTGCGATCACGCGTGTGGCGGTGATGCGGCCGTTGGTGCGGGCCTGCTTCTTCACCTCGGCCTGCACGATTTCGATCGGCATCCCCATCAGCGCTGCCGCGATCTCGGCCTGCTGCTCATGATCGTCGGTGATGCCGACGGCGGCGAAGATCGCCTCGTCCAGGGTCGGCGGATCGTGGCGCACGCGCCGCGTGCCATATTTGGTGTTCCAGTCTGCGCTCATAACGGCCTCGGTTTGATGCCGGGATACCTAGTGCCGGAGATGTTGCATTGCAATATGAATTTGGTGTGGCATCACAGCTATGCGCTCACAGCTTTTCGAGCCTGTCGGCCTCATAGAGGTCGAGCGTGGTTGGCCCCGTGGCCAGCGAGCGCAAGGTGCGCACGAACTCGCCGGATGCAGGTACCGCAAAGTGGGCGGCGAGCGCGGCGCGGTCGGCCCATTGCTCGAAGAACACCAGCCTGAGCGGATTCTCGCAGTCGACATGCACTCCATGGGAGATGCAGCCGGGTTCCTGTCGCGACCGATGAACATGCTCGAGGCTCAGGCGGCGAGCCTCGTCGAACGTCTCGGTGCGGACCGTTACGCTGCCAGTCACAACGATCATGCGATGTCTCCCGACGTGATTGCCGCTAGGGCAGGGATGCCTCGCGGGGCGTTTCTTTCATCGGTGCCTGCGGCCAGCGTGTCAGCGCCGCGTGTCCGGCCTCGGTCAGCCCGTAGATTCCCCGCTCAACGCGTTCGAACCAGCCATACACATTGCTAAGCAAGATCTTGCCGGCATCGGGACAGCGTTCGCGCAGTTCGCTCACGCGCCGCGGACCTCCCGCGAGCGCCGAGGCGCAGGCCAGCGCCTGCTGGCGATAGGCCGTCATGATCGGCGCGCGGGTGCTGCCACCGAGCACGGGATCGCCCTGGCGGCGCTGATGTTCGGCGACCAAGCGCGAACGGACCTTCGGCTCGCGGCGCGGCGCTGCCGTCGGCGGCTTCACCAGCACCTCGACCTGGCCGCGGTCAGTCACCCCAAGCATACCGAAGCCGAGGCGGCGGCAGAGATTGCGATAACGCGCATCGCTCTCGCGCCCCTTGCCGCGGATCGACATTTTTGCGGCGATCCAGACCTCGTCGGCTGCCGATGCACGATCGACCGCCTGGAGGATCAGCTCGAGATTGAAGGCGAGCTTGAGCTCGCCGATCACCACCACAGGCGGATCACCGGCGCTGAGACCGACGAGGTCGCAGCCGCCGATCTCGCCCTTGACCGTGAAGCCGAGCTCTTCGAGGAAGCGTTTGACGGGTAGATAAAGCGCGGTTTCCAAGGAAAGCGTCCGGGTCTTGCGTTCCGATCCGAGAATCAGTCGCGGCCAGTCTAGCCCGGAACGCAGTTGTGGCTCTGCGCCATTTGATCGGGAACCGATGGTGCGGTTATCCTGCGACCGGGACAGTCGGGCGCTTTACGAAGATGACGATCAGGAATGGCCTCTATCACATTCGCATTGAGATGCTGGATGCCGTCCAGGGCGGCAACCAGGGCGTCATGGTCCTGCGCGACGGCACCATGCGAGGCGGCGATTCATTCTTCTTCGCCTATGGCAGCTACACCGCGGCCGACGGCAAGTGGAAGGGCGAGCTGACCGACGAGGAGCATTCGCCCTCGTTCGACGAGCGCCCGGTGTGGGGCCGCAAGGTCGTGACGATCGGCTTCAGCGGCACCTACGCCGACGAGACCGCCTATGGCGAAGGCATTGCGCTCGCCGGCAAGCAGAGCATCCGCTTCAAAGGCAATCTGCGGCTATTGGTGCCGGACTAGACGCGGCCGCTCACCGGGATCAGCGCGCCGGTGACGCCGCTCGCGGCCTCGCTGGCGAGGAAGAGGATCACCTCGGCGAGTTCCTGCGGTGTCACCCATTTGGAGAAATCCGCTTTCGGCATGTCGGCGCGGTTGGCCTTGGTGTCGATGATCGACGGCAGCACCGCATTCACGGTCACCTTGCCCTTCCACTCGTTGGCAAGCGCCTCGGTGAGGCGATGCACGCCGGCTTTCGACGCCGCATAGGGGCCCATGCCGGAACCTGCCTGAAGCGCGCCCATGGCGCCGATATTGACGATGCGGCCAGCCCCGGACGCGGCGAGATGCGGCAGCGCCGCGCGCGAGGTGTTGAGGGCCGTCAGCACGTTGAGCGCATGCATGCGCTGCCACGTCTTGATGTCGCCGTCGCCCACGGTCTCGAACGCGAAGCCGCCGGCGATGTTGATCAGCGCATCCAGCCTGCCGAAGTGCTTTGCCGCCGCCTCGACCGCCGTCTTCGCTTGTGCTGGGTCGGACAGATCAACGCCGCCGATCTCGATGCGTTCGGGCGTTGCCGACATCTGCGAGGGCGCGTGATCGATGCCGGCCACACGCGCGCCGCGCGCCAACGCTGTCTCGGCGACAACCTTGCCAAGGGCGCCGAGCGCGCCCGTCACGATCAGAACCTTGCCTTGCATCGTCGTTCTCCCGGCACCGCCGTTTACGATTGCAGATAACGCGCCTTCAGCGCGGTTTGCTCCGGTGTGCCGAGCTTGAGGCCGTCGCGCAAGTAGGTTTCGAGATCGCCATATTCGTTGGAGACGGCCTCGAAGGCAGCAGCAAGGTATGAGGCTTCGACGCTGCCGATCGCATCGAGGACGTCGGCGGGAAGATCGGAAGCGTTCGATGCGTCCCGCTTGTAGTGCTGGTTGGTCAACAAGTAGTCCTCGGCAATGACCTCGTCGGTCACGCCGAGCGCATGCAGGATCAGCGCGCTTGCAAAGCCGGTGCGGTCCTTGCCGGCGGTGCAGTGGATCACCAGCGGCGCGCGGTCTTCCAGGAGATGGCCGAACAGCGCGCGAAAACTGTGCGTGTTGTGGCGGACATAGTTGCGGTAGGACTCCCGCATGAGCTCGAGCGCGACCGGCGCGGTGAGCCTGCCCTCAGCAAGCTCGGCGCGCAGCGCGGCGACGACCGTCGGCTCGATCGGCAGCGAATGCACGGTGATCTCGTTCACGACGCAGACGCCGGCCGCGCGCTCCTCGACGCCGCGAAAATCAAAGGCGCTGCGCACGCCCAGCGCGCGGACGATCTCGACGTCGGCGGCCGTGAGCTGGCCGAGATGGTTGGAGCGGAAGATGTGGCGCCAGCGCGTGGTGCGGCCATCCGAAGTCGGATAGCCGCCGAGGTCGCGAAAATTGCTGGCGCCTTGCAGGGCGAGGTGGCGGGCAGGGGAATCTGGCATGAGATCAACTTGGGTTATGTTTCCACTGGACGCACTACGGCGTCCTTGAGTGCATTCAGGGGGCAATCATGGGTCGGCACAAGGCCGTTGTTTTGGCGATCACCATGCTGTCGGGCGGAATTATCGGTGCGGGACAGGCGGATGCGCAGACGTTCCGGACCTATCGCTGTGCCGATGGTACGCAGTTCATCGTGGGATTTTATGACGATGACAAACGCGCCTTCCTCCAGATCGACGGCGAACCTGTCACGCTGAAGAAGCGGCTGGCGCTTTCTGGCACCCGCTATTCGGGGGCAGGGATCACGCTGAGGATCGGCAAGACCGGAGCGACCACGGTCCAGCATCTGAAGCGGCCGGTCACTTCCTGCACGGTGATCGAAAAGCCCGCCCTCTAGCCGGGAGTCCAGCAGGAATCAAAAAGGGCCGAAACCTCGTTGTTTCGACCCTTTTTCAAACTTCCGTCGGACGCTTGCGCGAGCGCGGCGGTATCATACCAAACACAAACATTAGCGTTCCCATTTGGGCTTTGCTTCGTCGACCGCATCCTGGTGGTACCAGCTGTCGCTGCAGATCGAGACGTTCGCAGGAAGCGAAGCATGATCGGCGGGAAGGCGGGTGTCGCTATAGCGACGTCCGGCGAGAGCCGCGCGGCCCCCGACAGGGAATTGGTAGATCGTTGCAGATCCGTGATTCAGACCATTATTCATCATTGCGATTGCTCCTGGGTCGAAGCGCCTTGGCCTCCATGGTGCGCCCGACTCGTTCGATTGTGGTTACTGGATTCCCCATATCGGCCGCGCATCCCGAATTGGAAAGTGCTGAAAAGGAAATCAGTTGCTGCCCAATCTGTAGGCATGTGACCCTCTGCATCCCCTAAGGCACCGTGTCGGTGGCTAACGCCTGGGCCATTCCAAAGGTTGCTAGGCAGGGCCCAGGACTTTGCGAAAGTTGCCGGACGTTGATGCGCGTTTCATCGGCAACCTCCGGCAACGGAGCGTCTGCTCCAGAATCAGGCGTTTTCCGCGGGATTTTTGCGGTGCAGCTTCACGCGAAGGTGCGCGGCTATGACGCACGCCGCCGGGGATGGTTTGCCGTCGGCGGGCCGACCCCGGACGCGGTGGAAAACCTCCCGCGCTGCGGCCTTTTGGCACGCAAAATGCTTGTAGTGGGTCGGCCGATGATGGCCGGGTACAAACGTGCGGGGGCTCTCAACCCCACCTTTCGCATCATCTACAGAGAGGCTCAATGACCAAGTATAAGCTCGAGTACATTTGGCTCGACGGATATACGCCGACTCCGAACTTGCGCGGCAAAACACAGATCAAGGAATTCGCGTCGTTCCCGACGCTCGAGCAGCTTCCGCTCTGGGGCTTCGATGGCTCCTCCACGCAGCAGGCCGAAGGCCACAGCTCCGATTGCGTGCTGAAGCCGGTCGCCGTGTTCCCGGACGCCGCGCGCACCAACGGCGTGCTCGTGATGTGCGAAGTCATGATGCCCGATGGCAAGACCCCGCACGCGTCCAACAAGCGCGCCACCATCCTCGATGACGCCGGCGCATGGTTCGGCTTCGAGCAGGAATACTTCTTCTACAAGGACGGCCGTCCGCTCGGCTTCCCGGCCTCCGGCTATCCGGCCCCGCAGGGTCCGTACTACACCGGCGTCGGCTTCTCGAACGTCGGCGACGTCGCCCGCAAGATCGTCGAAGAGCATCTCGACCTCTGCCTGGCGGCCGGCATCAACCATGAAGGCATCAACGCGGAAGTCGCGAAGGGCCAGTGGGAATTCCAGATCTTCGGCAAGGGCTCCAAGAAGGCCGCTGACGAAATGTGGATGGCCCGCTACCTGATGCTGCGCCTGACCGAGAAGTACGGCATCGACATCGAGTTCCACTGCAAGCCGCTCGGCGACACCGACTGGAACGGCTCCGGCATGCACGCCAACTTCTCCACCGAGTACATGCGTACGGTCGGCGGCAAGGAGTATTTCGAGGCGCTGATGGCGGCCTTCGACAAGAACCTGATGGACCACATCGCCGTCTACGGCCCGGACAACGACAAGCGTCTGACCGGCAAGCACGAGACCGCGCCGTGGAACAAGTTCAGCTACGGCGTTGCCGATCGCGGCGCGTCGATCCGCGTTCCGCACTCCTTCGTCAACAACGGCTACAAGGGCTATCTGGAAGACCGCCGTCCGAACTCGCAGGGCGACCCATACCAGATCGCTTCGCAGATCCTGAAGACGATCGCGTCCGTGCCCGCCGACAAGAAGGCCGCGGCCTAAGATCCTCCCGGCCCGGGCCGGGGGGCTGGCCCGGGTTGGTCTTCAATCCGCCGGAGCTGCAAAGCTCCGGCGGATTTTTGCATTCCGATGACAGCCGTTGTTGTGGGTCTGCCGGCCATGCCGGCTTGAAGTCTGTCCATCGCCGGCGAAACCGGGATAGAATGCCCCGGGAAGCGCGGGGCCGGGGACACGGCTGGTGTTTGAAGGCTTCTACAAGGTGCGATTTCAGCTCGGCGACGCGGTCGGCCGGAGCGTGATGCATGTCGGCAATGGCAAGATGCTCGGCGGCAATTCGGCCTTCGCTCATATCGGCAGCTATGCGAGGACCGAAGCCGGCGTCGACATCGTCATCAAGACGGTCCGCCACAACCCGGACCCGAACTACCGCGCCATGGCCGGCACCGACGATGCTACCTTGCTTGCGAAAGGCTGGGCGGACGGCGATCTCTATCGCTTCAAGGGCGAACTGAAAGAGCTGCCCGGCGTGCCCTTCCAGTCGGTGATGACGCCGATCACCGAAGACGAGGTGCCGATCGCGGGCGGCGTCGGCGAGGCCGGCATCGCCGACGGGCTCTATTCGATCCACCTGCGCATGCTCGACGGCGTCGATGGCGGCCTGACCGGCGTGATGCTGCTCAACCAGGGCCGCATCCTCGGCGGCGATGCCTCGTTCTACTATCTCGGCAGCTACACCGCGGCCAACGGGCGCTGGAAGGGCCAGATCCTCAATCAGGAGCACACGCCGGCCAAGGACGATCCGATCTTCGGCGGCCACGAGGTCGGCATCGGTTTCTCCGGCGCCTATGACGCGGAGCAGGCGGTGCTTGAGGCAACGGCGCTCGCCGGCAAGCGCAGCCTGCGTCTGACCGCCGCGCTCAAGCTGATGCACCGCGCCTGATCGCGACAGGAATAGCCCATGGAAAACATTCGCATGCTCTCGACGCTCGGCCTGATGGGCGCGATGCGCAGCCTGTCCTCCGCCTTCGAGGCCGCTCACGGCATCCATGTCGATGCCGACTTCGCGCCAACCCTGGCACTGCTGAAACGGCTACGCGACGGCGAGGCCGCCGATCTCGTCATCCTTACCCGTGAGGGGCTCGACGAGATGATCGGCGAGGGCCGCGTGGCCGCAGGTAGCGCGGCCGATCTGGCGCGCTCCTTCGTCGGCATCGCCGTGCGGGCAGGGCAGGCGCATCCCGATATCTCCAGCGAAGCTGCATTGCGCAAGTCGCTGCTCGCGGCGCGATCCGTTGCCTATTCGCGGCTGGGCGCGAGCGGCGTCTATTTCGCCCAGCTGATCCAGCGATGGGGCATCGCAGCCGAGATCAACGCCAAGGCCACCATCGTCGAGCAGGGCTTTACGGCGGAGCGGCTCGTCAGCGGTGAGGCCGACCTCGCCGTGCAGCAGATCAGCGAGCTCAAGCAGGTCGAGGGCATCGAGGTCGTCGGCCCGATCCCGCACGATTTGCAGACACCGGCCGTGTTTTCCGCCGGCCGCATGGCCAACGCCAGACATGCCGAAGCGGCCGATCGGCTGCTGCGCTATCTGGCATCGCCGGAGGTCGTCCCGGTGCTGCGCCAATCGGGACTCGAGCCTTGAATTTGCCGGAGCAGAGACGCAACGTGGCGCCCATGCGGACTTGTCTCCTTGCCATTCTCCTGACGCTTGCAGCGCCGTTATCGGCGCATGCGCAATCGGCCGATCTCGTCCTGTGCGACCGGCTGGCCGCCGATCCCAGCGATCCCGACAAGCCGGCCGATGTGAAGGGCGTGACGGAGCTTGCCGCGTCCGACATTGCGACCGCCGTCAAATTCTGCAAGCAGGCCGCACCGTCGTCGCGGCGTGCGATGTTCGCGCTCGGCCGCGCCTATGCCGCCAACCGGCAGACGGCGGAGGCGATCGCCGCCTGGCGCAAGGCGGCCGACAAGGGCTCGAGCGCGGCGATGGTCGAGCTCGGTGTCGCCTACGGCACCGGCTCCGGTGTTGCGAAAGACGAAGCACAAGCACGCAAGCTGTTCGAGCGGGCGGCGCAGGCCGGCAATCCTCGCGGTGTCAGCAATCTTGCCGCGCTCGGCGGCGCCGGCGGTGCTGCGCCGGCCGACCCCGCACAGGCGCGCGCGCTGCTCGGCAGGGCGGCCGAGACCAACGCGGAGGCGCAGTACCAGCTTGGCCTGATGCTCTCCAACGGCAACGGCGGGGAGAGGGACGACGTCGCGGCGCGCGCGATGTTCGAGAAGGCGGCGGCGCAAAACCATCCCGGCGCGCTGGAGCGGATGGGCGCGTTCGCGCAGGAAGGCCGCGGCGGCGCCAAGGACAAGGATGCCGCCAAGGCCTATTACGAACGTGCCGCCGCGCTCGGCGACGAGGACGCCAAGAAGGCGCTGGAGCGGCTGCGCTGCCCCTATGCGATCAAGGACAAGCAGGGCAAGCTCGTCACCACGCTGTGCTTCTAGCTCACTTGTAGTAGTAGGCGACGTTGTTGCGGGCGTCGCGATAAGTCGTCTCGAGAAAGTCCGGATATTGGGCGGCCGCGCGCGCGACGGCGCGCACGATGCAGTCCCAGAAATCGCCATTCCAGTTGAAGTGCTCGAAGGTGGCATCTTCGAACTTCACGGCGGTGATGATGGCCTGCCGGATTGCTGCGTCATCGGCGCGCGGATGGGCGCGTTTCACATAACCGAACATCGGCCCTTCATGGGCGTGGTCGCGGTCGTAGCGGTATTTCGCGCGGAACTGCTCCGGCGTGAGCGTGCGATTGACGCGGACCTCTTCGTCGGTCGGGCGTCCGTCGAGTGTGTCGAGCCGGTAGCGCCGGCACCAGAGCTCGAAGGCCGCATCGAGCAGCGGCTGCTTTGCAGCGCTGGCGATGATCGCTGCGATCTGCGCTTCGGCTGAAGGCTCTGTCTGGTTCATGCCGCTTTGTCGTGCGCTCGCTCCGGCGGGTTCGAAGGGGCCTCAAGGATGAACCAGCTCCGGCACGGGCCGTTGAACCACAACATGAGGAGGGCCGCCCGGGATCGCGCGAAACAAAAAAGTCAAAAACAACCCCATGCACAGTAGCCAAGTCGTCGAAATCACTAAGTTCGTATTTTACGAAAATAAATTGACCCGTCGGGCATAACAGGGGCATGATGGCATCATGCGGCGAGTGGGCTCCGCTGCCCTGCGCTGAAAAGCCGGATGGCCTCGGTGCGTCGACAGTGGGCGTGGACTCATTGGCGCTAGCACTACTTTGGCAGATTGTTGATTTCATCGCGATTTATAGGATTCCCGAATCAATTTTTCAATGATTCATGGGTGGTCGGCTCTTGGAGGGCTGA
>NZ_JADPIU010000055.1:0-561 GCF_023073075.1 Bradyrhizobium sp. 61
CGACATGGCGGATGCCTGCGTGCACCTGATGAAGACCTATTCGAGCGCGGAGCTGGTCAACATCGGCACCGGCGAGGACATCACCATCGCCGAGTTCGCCCGCGTCGTCGCCGACATCGTCGGCTACGGCGGCGAGATCAGCTTCGACACCTCGCGTCCCGACGGAACGCCGCGCAAGCTGCTCGACGTCAGCCGGCTCGCCAAGCTCGGCTGGCGCGCGACGACCTCGCTCGAGGACGGCGTGAGACGCGCTTACGCGGCGTATCTCTCGCATACGTAGAATGCAACCAATGCATGTCGCGTATTTCAGGAGATGACCGCAACGCCTGTCACGCGCGGCGGTTAAGGTTTATTCGGTTCGCGAAGCAACCTGCCCTAATGTTGGGCGTGCGGCCGGATACAGAAATGGTCTAGGGTGTTCAGTGGAACATCCGTCTTCAACGGAAAGAGTTTTTCATGCGAATCGCGATGATCGGAACGGGCTATGTGGGACTGGTGTCCGGAGCCTGCTTTGCGGATTTCGGTCACGACGTCACCTGCGTCGACAAGGACGAGAAGAAG